>UQWU01000029.1 GCA_900544885.1 uncultured Phascolarctobacterium sp.
CTGCCATTAATGATGTCAGGGTTACGTCTTTCTTTTAAGGTCATGGAACGGATAATAGCTTCAATGCGGTCGAATTCTTTTTCGTCAACATTGGCTTCCTTCAGCTTTTGGCTGATACCGCCCATACCCGGTATTAAACCAAGAATAGTTTCTAGGGAGCCTAATTTTTTAACTTGCTGCATTTGCTCCAAGAATTGTTCCAAAGTGAACTCATCCTTATGCAGCTTTTTCTCCATATCAAGGACTTTAGCAATATCAGTAGTAGATTGAATTTTTTCTACCAAAGTTAAAATATCGCCCATACCTAAAATACGGGAAGCCATACGATCCGGATGGAAGGGCTCTAAAGCATCCAGCTTTTCGCCTAAACCGATTAATTTTACCGGTTTGCCGGTTACTGCCTTAACGGACAGCACAGCACCACCACGAGCATCGCCATCGAGCTTGGTAACGATTAAACCGTCGATGCCTAGTTCACCGTTAAAGCTTTCTGCTACGGTAACAGCATCTTGACCGGTCATAGCGTCGACAACAAGCAGGATTTCCTGAGGATTAACTGCAGCTTTGATGTTGCGTAATTCATCCATCAGCTCTTCATTAATATGTAAGCGGCCTGCGGTATCGATGATAACAGTATCACAAGCCAAGCTATGTGCTTTTTCCAGAGATTTTTTAGCAATCTCTACCGGAGAAACCTTATCGCCCATAGTGAATACAGGAACATTCAGCTGTTCGCCTAATACCTGTAACTGGGTGATAGCTGCAGGACGGTAAACGTCACCTGCAACCAGCAACGGTTTTTTATGCTTACGTGCCAAGTATTTTGCCAACTTACCAGCAGTGGTGGTTTTACCTGCGCCCTGCAGACCTACCAACATAATAACAGTCGGCGGTTTGGGAGCTACAGTCAGCTTGCTTTGAGTACCACCCAACAATTCAATCAATTCTTCGTTAACGATTTTGATGATTTGTTGATGCGGATTCAAGCCCTCGCTGATAACTTCACCAACGGCACGTTCTTTAACCTTAGCAACAAAGTCTTTAACAACCTTGAAGTTAACGTCGGCTTCGAGCAAAGCCATGCGTACTTCACGCATAGGTGCTTTTAAATCTTCTTCAGTAAGCTTGCCCGTGCCACGGAACATTTTTAATGCATTTTGTAATCTTTCGGATAAACTTTCAAATGCCATATCTATTACCTACCTTCACCGCACATTTCTTGTAAAATGCTTACGGCTTCGTCTTTTTTTGCCTCGTCATCTTGGGCCAGCAAATTTATTACAGAGCTCAGCTTGAGCTGCAGCGCCTCTTCTTTGGCAAGAACTCCCAAAGACGCTTCATAGCGTTCAAGCAGCTGCTCTACTCTTTTCAACAAGTCGTGGACAGCCTGACGGGAAACGCCCAGCTCATCCGAAATTTCGCTCAAGGAAAGATCGTCATAGAAATACAGACTCAAACAAGTACGTTGCTTTGCAGTTAACAAACTGCCATAAATATCGAACAGTCGACCTAACCGCATTCTTTGTTCAAAAATCTCTTCTGCTGACATAATCGTACCTCAACTCAAATTACTCAACTTTGATAAGTATAATAGAAAAGCGAAGTGTTGTCAAGTATTTTTACTTGTCAAACCTCGCTTTTTTTAATTTTTTCTTATTTCTCGTCTTTGTCGGTACTAAACAAAGCTTCTACGAATTTATCAGGTTCAAACGGACGGAAATCCATAATACCCTCGCCTACGCCAATCCATTTAACAGGCAGACCTAATTCTTCCTTAATTGCTACGACAACACCACCCTTAGCAGTACCATCCAGCTTGGTCAGTACAACACCGGTAACATTAGCGGTTTCCATAAAGACCTTAGCTTGATTAATTGCATTTTGACCAGTAGTAGCATCCAGTACCAGGAAAGTTTCATGCGGAGCTTCAGGAATTTCACGTTTAATGATACGATGAATTTTTTCCAATTCGTTCATCAGGTTAGTCTTATTATGTAGACGACCTGCAGTATCAATAAAGAGAATATCAGCCTTGCGGGCGATAGCAGCCTTTAGTGCATCAAAAACAACAGCCGCCGGATCTGCACCTTCGCTATGATGAATAACATCACAATGAGCACGTTCGCCCCAAATCTGTAGCTGTTCGGAAGCAGCGGCACGGAAAGTATCACCTGCAGCTAACACTACCTTGTACTTGAATAAGGTAAAATAGTTAGCAAGTTTACCTATAGTAGTAGTTTTACCTACACCATTAACACCTACAACTAGAATAACAGTAGGCTTCGCACCGATACGGGTACGTTGACCAGAATCTGCCAAAAGCTCACTCATATATTTTTTGAGGAAAGGAATAACATCCTCAGTACCTTTGATTTCTTTCTTTTTCGCAGCCTGACGTACTGCGTCAATTAATTTTTCGGTAGTCTTTACACCTACATCGGCACTAAGAAGAATCATTTCCAATTCTTCCAGAAAATCCTCGTCAATAGCGGTGGACAAGCCTACCAGCTCCTGAATACGGTCAGTGAAATTACGTCTTGTTTTCGCTAAACCTTCTTTTAAGCGATCAAAAAATCCCATACTTTAACTCTCCTTTGCATTTATCTTTACAGACAATAATGTAGATACTCCTGATTCTTCCATGGTTACGCCGTACATAACATCGGCTGCCTCCATGGTACCCTTGCGGTGCGTGATAATAATGAACTGTGTATCAGCTGCATATTCACGCAGGAAGTTGGCAAAACGCTGGATATTGGCATCATCAAGGGCCGCGTCGATTTCATCCAATACGCAGAACGGTGACGGTAAATAGCTCAGCAAAGCAAACAGCAGAGCAATAACAGTCAGAGCACGTTCACCGCCAGAGAGCAGATATAAGCTCTGTAATTTCTTTCCGGGGGGCTGTACCTCGATATCAATACCGGAATCCAGAATATTTTCCGGCTCAGTCAGCTTTAAAACAGCAGTACCGCCGCCGAATAGCTTAATATAACACTGAGCGAAATACTCATTAATTTTGGCAAAAGCCTCTTGGAAACGTTCTACCATACCAGAGTTGATATCACTGATAACAGTTTCCAAATTCTCTTTAGCGATACACAGATCATCATATTGTTTCCGCAAAAATTCACTGCGCTCCTTAACTGCCTGAAATTCTTCAATAGCAGCAGCATTAATAGGTCCTAAATCGCTGATTTTCACTGTCAGATTGCGTTCTGCCTTCTGCAGCTCATCAATAGGCTTTCCTTGCCAAGCACTTAAATCTATTCTTCTAGCCTCGTCCTCTTGCAATTGATATTCCTCTGCTAATTGTTCCTTAGCATGGTTATAATCACTATTATGACGAGTCAGATCTAATTCCAATTGCCGCAGGACACTTTCACTATCGGCACTTTTACGCTTCAAAGAAGCACCCTCCTGCTGCATATCATATTGCTTATTTAAAAGGCTGCTACGCTTGTCAGCAAAATCATCCTTGCCACTCATAATCTTACGCAAAGCCAGTAAAACAGTTTCTTCCTCTTCCTTCAGTTGAATCTTCTGCTCCTGACAAGCAGTGATAGTTTTTTGCAGGCGCTGCTTCTCGGCATCATTGGCAGCAATTTCATCGCGAATTTGCAAAGTATCATGATCTAAACCCTGCATACGCTCATTGATATACTGCACCTTTGCCGTAGATGTTTCTAAAAGCACCTTGGCATCCTGTAATTTATTATCCAAAGCAGTAACATTACTACCATATTGAGCAATCTGCTTATTTAACTCTTCTAACTGTACTTTGGCAGAAGCATCCTTGGTTTCGTATTCACTGACCTGCTCCCGCAAATTTTTCAGCTTATCACGGTTACCCAAATATTCATTAGTAACATCCTTACGATCACTCAAGAGTAGTGCCAACTTTTCGCCGACGCGGAGCTTTTCCTGCTCCGTCTGCTCTAAAAGCATCTTCAGCTCGCTACCACGCAAACGCAGTTGTTGTAATTCTTCATTTAAGGATTGCTCCTGCTGACGCAGTTTTTTAGCATTATCCTCCTGCTCCTCCAACTGCTCCTGCAAGCCTAGCATTTCTTGATGTAATTCTTTTAACTTTTTGCGTGCTTGTTTTATTTCGATATTACGGGTCAGATACCCTTCTTTATGTTTACGGCTACCACCTGTTAAAGAACCACCAACATTAACAACATCACCGGCTAAAGTTACAACACGAATGCGGAAATTGCTAGCTTTCGCTGCTGCTAAGGCCGCATCCATATTTTCAGCTACTAAAATAGTTCCTAAAAGGAAGCGGATAGCCTTATCCACATGCTTATCGCAGCTTACTAAATCAATAGCATAACCGCAAACACCGGGCAGAGCTTTCAGCAACACTTCATTATCCTTGAGCTTTTTAATCTGCAAATTATCCAAAGGTAAAAAGGTAGCACGTCCACCCTTGCCCTTTAAATATTTAATAGCCTGTTTTGCTGTTGCCACATCCGCGGTAACAATGTTCTGTGCACCGTCGCCTAAGGCTGTTTCAATAGCGGCTACATATTTATCTTCGACGCTGATTAACTCAGCTACTACGCCACATACCTGCTCTTTCCACGGCTCCTGTGCTTTCAACACTACACGGCTGCCAAAACCGAAACCATCATAAGCAGCCTGCAAACGGGTCAAACTCTGCTCGGCAGTTTCTACCTCTGTTAAACGGCGTTGGCATTCTTGTTGCAAAGTAGTAATTTCATTGATGCGTTTTTGTACATCGGTCTTTGCCTGCTTATTTTCGTGATAATTCTTTTCTAATAACTCTAACTCATGAGCATTACGGGCTTGTTTTTCTAATAAACCGTTATATTGCTCCTCGCTTTTCTCCTGTGCTTCTTCCACTTCCACAATGCTCTTTTTCAAAGCATCGCGACGGCGGACACGCTGCTCCTGCTCCTGCTCCAATTGGTGCAGCTCATTACGTAGCTTTAATAAGGTCTGCATATCGGCAAAGAAATCACTTTGTGCCGCAGTATTTTGCTCCTTAGCATCTTGCAATCTGCGGTTCTCTATATCACGCTCGCCTTGAAGCTTTTCGGTTAATAATTGTGCTTTAATGCGTTCCTTGTCCACTGTGTCAAACTCGTCAGCCAGACTTTGCATTTGACATTCACGTTCTGCAGCCTGTTCCTCCAGCTTCTTATCTCGCTCGTCTAAGCGGACTCCTGCTTTTTCACTTTGGATGATACGTTCCGTCAGGACATCCTGCTGACCACGGAGTTTTTCTAAAGTAGTTTCTTTATTTTTAATTGCGTCCTGTAATTTAGTATAGGACTCGGCTAATTTATCTAAATCACGTTGAATAGCTGCCAGCTCGGCCTGTTTACGGCTGTATGCTGCTGCCTGCTGTGCAAACTCGTTGGCAGCCTCATCCTTTTGTGCCAACAGCTTATTATTAATGGACTGCATATTATCCAGCTTATGCAAAAGGACGGTCAAACGACATAAACGTAGCTCTTCGCTAAAAGCATTAAACTGCTGTGTTTTGGCTGCTGCCTGTGCCAACGGCTCTACCTGTGCATCAACCTCACTACGAATATCACTGATACGTGTCAAATTGACAGCAGTATCATCTAAACGCTTTAAAGCATCCTTCTTGCGCAGACGATACTTAGCAATACCGGCAGCCTCTTCGAAAATGCTGCGACGCTCCTCAGGACGGCTATTTAAAATCTCATCAATCTTGTTTTGGCTGATAATAGACATCGAGCCTTTACCCAAGCCCGTATCTGCCAACAAATCAATGATATCACGCAAACGGCAATTTTTCTTGTTAATAGCATAATCACTATCGCCACTGCGGAATAAGCGTCTGGTAATGCTGACCTGTTCAAAATCCAAAGGCAAGGTACCATCAGTATTATCAAAATCTACGGTAACCTCAGCTACGCCTAAGGCACGGCGCTTACTGCTACCGGAAAAAATGACATCCTCCATCTTCGATCCACGGAGATACTTAGCGCTTTGCTCTCCTAGAACCCAACGAATGGCATCAGAAATATTACTCTTGCCTGAACCGTTAGGACCAACAACAGCAGTGATACCCTTATCAAACTTTATTTCAGTTTTCTCGGCAAAAGATTTGAAGCCATAAGTTGAAAAAGATTTTAAACGCACACTAATCACCTATTCCATATCTTGTATCATATTATTTTAGCATACAAATTACATTCTTAACAACTATATATACTTAATTAATCTAGATATGGCAAAATAATCTGCCATTCTTTTTCTAAAGCAGCTAAATTCATCCTGGCATTGGCAGGGCTAGTAGAATGTAGATAATAAACATCTACACTACTCGACAGATGTTTAGCAAAATATTTTTTAAAGGCCGTCCCTGCCTTACCACCGTTACAAACAACAGCTTTAATACTAGGAGTCCGCTCTAATAACTCTAAAATAGCATTAGGCATTTCATTTTTTATATTACTATCTAAGCTACCCTGACGTTCACAATAGCCTAAGGTGTCCCATAAGGCTACATGATGCTTTTTCAGCATAGCTTTCTTAGTATCATAGGCAAGAGGAAGAGGCTCATGAAACAGCTCTGCCAATAATTTCCAGAAACGGTTTTGCGGATGTGCATAATATTCCTGCTCCTGCAAGGACTTTACTCCTGGCATCGAGCCAAGAATTAAAATTCTACACTCTCCATCTACTAATGGCGCAAATGATTGACATTTCGCCATACGCTCACCTCTTCCTGGACAACTTCAGCCTGTGGCACTAAATGCAGCTCTAACCCTGCTAATTGCTCCTGCCAATAGTTGATGTTACTGTTCTTTTGTCCGCGTATTTTCGACTCCCAGCTTATAGGATAAATAAGCTGTAACTTGTGCTGACCGATGTTGTACAGCTCTACCAGCCTAGGAGTAATTCTATTACGCAAGGCTCTACTTTTTACTAATTCACCCATCGCCGGATGAAATGGTCCGCCAAGAATATTTCCCTCCGTACACAGCTCTGCATCAGGCTGCAAGCCAATACGAATCACATTAATGCCATGCTCCGTCAGCAATGTATATACATAGGATGCCTGTTCCACTGCCTCCTCTAACGTCAACGGAATAAACTGACCTTTAGTAAAACTACTAGCTAACGGTGTACCTTGAATGACTAACAAAGGGTAAATACGAGCAATAGCAGGTGTTAAATCTACTACCTGCTGTGCAGTTTTGCAAACACTATCAAAGGATTGCCCAGGCATTCCCACCATCAGCTGAATACCTGTTTTAAAGCCATATTCTTTTAACAGCGTCATCGCTACGTTAACCTGCATCGCTGTATGACCACGCTCTGCTAAGCGTAATACTTCATCATCTAAGGACTGTACACCTAGTTCTACCAAACGTACGTGATGCTCTTGTAAAAGCTGTAATTCCTCTCGATTAATATAATCAGGACGAGTAGAAAGGCGAACGCTGTGAATAACACCCTCATGATACAGCTTATCAGTCAACGCCAATAATTCCTGCTGTAAGCCTATATCTAGGCCTGTAAAGGAACCGCCATAGAACGCTGCTTCATGCTGTTGGGCAGGATTAAGCCACTTACGCCAACGGGCAATCTGTTCTTTTGCTCCCTGCACTGCTGCTGTTTTTTGTCCGCTAATGGTTTTCTGATTACAAAACACACATTGATGAGGACAACCTGCATGAGGAATAAAAATCGGTAAAATAGACATACTGGCTCCTTAAATATTATTGACACGAAAATAAAATAATTTAACTGATGAATATGAGTAAAGCAGGTATGATTACTGCATACCTGCTTCTAAATATAGTACTACTCTTCTTTAGCTTGTTGTGTCAGAATGCTTTCAATAACCAAAGCTACACCATCATCATCATTAGAGGCGGTTACGATTTTGGCTTTATCCTTGACTGCATCCTTAGCATTGCCGACAGCTACACCTATACCGGCGTTGGCAATCATGCTGATATCGTTATTGGAATCACCGATGCACATAGTTTCCTCCGGTTTAATCCCGTAAGTTTCGGCAACTGACTTAACTGCCTGCCATTTATTAACACCAGGCTCCATCAATTCCAAAAAATTATCCTTAGAACTAGTAACATCTAATCTACCGGCAAATTCTTTAGAAAAATCCTTCCAGCCTTCTTCAAATTCACCATCTTTAGTCATAACCAAAATTTTATAAGGTTCTTCATCAGTATAAAATACTGCATCGCCAATAGCATGTGTAGGAATACCGCTAATACGAGTATACATACGAGAGCATTCATTTTCTTCTTTAATAAAGATGCTATCACCGATATAAATCTGCACATAATAGCCCTTTTCCTTGCAATAATCAAGAACAGCTTGGGCAGTAGAAAGTTTCATTTTATGTTCGTAAAACACTTTGCCGCTTTTGCTTCCCTTAACCAAAGCACCATTATAAGTAACCAAAGGTACATCCAAGCCTAATTTTTGTGCAAAAGGCAGTACACTGACATACATACGACCTGTAGCAATCAAAAAGACCTTACCTGCGTCAATAGCGGCATGAATAGCTTTGGTATTACGTTCAGAAATTTCGCACTTACTACTCAGCAAAGTATCATCCATATCACTGGCAATTAACTTAATCTCCATCTATTATCTAATCTCCTTATTTTGCAGTTCAAATTCTAAAGCAATACCGATTAACGGATATACCACAAGTAAAAACATAAAATGTGCCATATGGTCATGCAAGGTATATCCCGGCAGGCCTCGACAGATAGTTAATACACCCTCCCAGCTGAAAGCAGCTGCTACTATTAGTGCTTTTACTAAATCACTATGCTCATGCAATGCTTGTACAAAAGGCTTTGCTAAAAAGCTTTTGTTAACAACAATACGCATCAGCTTTAAGCCTAGCAACACGAAAAAGCCTTCAATAAAGGCTCCGGCTACTAAACCGCCTAAGGTTACAACCTCTAACCAACCCGTCAAATATTCGACTAAAAAGAAGAGAACACTCAAGGTAAGCCACAAAGTAGCTAAATTATACATTTTTTCTTTCAAATTTATCACCATTATATATTATATCATACTGAACACTGTTTTGTATGATTTTTTTCTACCGATAGTGCTTCTTAGCAAACATTCATCTTCCCAATAAATAATACTTACAACTAAACTATACTAGATTATTATTCACAGTAAATTCTTTGACTATAAGTTATCATTTTTACTCATGTCCAAGCTTTATACTTTATACATTAGCATTCCCCCATATTCATGCAGTGCCAGCATATTCCAAGCTAACGCAGCTGCTGACGGTAGAAAATCGCGATAGTTGATGCCTTCCTCAGATGCAAAAATGTAATCACAGGGATAAGCATAAATAGTAATATTTTCACCACAAGCCTTTCGGAAAATTGCTACGCTTCTAGGCATATGCCATGCAGAAGTAACAAGAAGCAAATGCTTATAACCCTGCTTGCGAGCTATTTTTGCTGTATAAAACGCATTTTCCTTTGTAGTACGGCTTTTATTTTCTGTCTGTAAAAGCGCTTCTGCAATACCTAACTGCATTAGCTGACGCTTAGCTATCTCGGCTTCACAGGCTCCATCTGCATGGACAATACCACCTGTTAAAATAATGGGTGTCGATGCCAATATAGAATGCTCCAAACGTGCTGCCGTAAGCATTCTGTTCGCAGCCGCTCCCGCTAAGGTCCCTTCGCCTTGCACATCAGGTGCTAAAACAGCACCACCACCTAAAACCACCATAGCCGTATCAGCTTGAGCTATTTTCTGAAGATGCTCCATGCTTAATGGCTGATACATCTTCTCCAACGGCATTACTAAAGTTTTAGCAAGCAATGTCGAAGAACACAGCCACAGCAAAGCAGCTATTCCTGCTACAAGCACACTTATTTTCTGATTTTTCTTAGCCAGATAAGCAGCCAGTGCCAATAGCAGTATGATAAACAATCCCGGGGGTAAGACAAAGTCTGCCATGGCTTTAAAAAAATAAATCATTTTCTACCTCAAAACAATAAAAACAGTTGAAAACGTAACAAAGCATATACCGCCCGGCAATATGGCTTTGTGCTCATACTACTCCAGCATGTATATGCTTTGCTTATTTCACTGCAAATTTATCACAGCATCACGCTATACCATGACAGTGCTTAACGGAATTCCACCTTTAAGTGCTGTCTTTCAGGCATACGTTGATATTTGTATTTAGGATAACCGACCATCAGAGTACCGACTACCTTATGCTTAGGCGGAACATCCAGCAAATCTAACAACGGCTTATAGCCTGCAATACCACAGCTTTGGATAAAGCCGGCAATAGTAGTACCAAGGCCGATGGTAGGTGCAAAAAGCTCCGCATAAGCCCAACTTTGCTCTGCATTGCTAACGCCTGTAATATTCAGACGACGTGCCAAAGCAAAAATCAGGCACGGTGCATGACGGGCAATAATATCCTGACCACGTTCACGATACGCACGCAAAACAGTAGTAAAGTAGCGTTTGTTTTCAGTTCCTGCGGCAATCTCCTCTTCCATCCAGTCAGCAGTTGCATCAGCAATTGCTTTAATCTGATCTGCATCACGGATAACAAGATAATACATACCTTGGGAATTACCTGCAGTCGGTGCATAACGAGCCGCATCCAACATATGGATAATATCTTCTTCTTTCGGAATATCACTTTTGAAATTACGGATGCTGCGACGCATACGTAAGAATTCATAAGCTGCTTGGGGATCTAAAACAGGCATCGTCACAGGACGCTGTTTTTCCAGCGGAGTATACTTATTATCTAACGCACCAACGGGACAGATAGCAACACAATGTCCGCAGCTCATGCAGCCGCGATCAAAATTACATTCCGGTCCATTCTCGCCCATAACTAAGATACAGGATGGGCAACAGTCAACGCAGATACCGCATTTCAGGCATTTGCTGTGGTCAACCTTTAATAAATCCATGCTAACACCTCATTATTCCGTCTTTCGGCTTAATTTTCAAATTGGATATATTCCAAACCACTGAAATCAGCTTTATATTGACCATTTTTCAGAGGTTTACCCATCAGCTCTTTATCGTTAGCGGCAACACCGTCATCGTTGACAAGACCGATGGAGGCAACTGCACACAGAGCGTGCAACTCGTTAGCAACTTTCAAAGCAGCAGCTTTGTCAGCTTCAGTAACGACACCTTTTTTAGGATACATATCAGTAGCGGCAACAATAACAGTTAATACCTTACCGCTTAAAGCGAACACATGCGGCACAGCACATTTTTCCGGCTGTGCATAGTCAACAACATAGTTATGACCTTCCAGCCAAGGAATCAATGCCTGCAAGCCCAGCATATGAATCTCTTGATCATTCATTAATTCTTCCACGTTATGTTTACTCCAGTCAGCTTATTTTTCACCTAAAACAAGGACTTCCGGCTCCAGTCTTACACCATGAGCAGCATAAACCTTGACCTGTATATCATGGATGAGCTGTAATACATCGTTAGCAGTAGCGCCACCGATATTAACCACAAAACCTGCATGCTTAGTGGATACTTGAGCACCGCCGACGGTATAGCCCTTCAGACCTGTCTGGTCAATCAAGGTACCTGCAAAATATCCGGGAGGACGTTTAAACATACTACCCGCACTAGGAAGCTCTAAGGGCTGTTTAGAAATACGACGCTGACTGAAATCAGCCATTTTATCTGCAATCAAAGTGGCGTCACCTTGACGCAAGGTTACAGTAACAGCAGTAACAAATTTACCACTGCCTTGCAGCGCAGTGTGACGATAACCAAAATCCATATCTGCTGCAGGAATTTCTTCAATAGCACCATCATGGTTCATAGCACGTACATAGGTAACAACCTTGGACATTTCGCCATCATAAGCACCAGCATTCATATATACAGCACCACCAATACTGCCTGGAATGCCTACTGCAAACTCCATTCCGCTAAGTCCTAAACTCGCAGCCTTTTTAGAGGCCATGGCTAAAGATACGCCACTGCCGAAGGTAATGCTGTTACCAGAAACAGTAATCTGATCTAACATATTCCCCAATTTAATTACCAAGCCACGAATTCCCTTATCAAGCACTAACAGATTAGAACCATTACCGATAAGAGTGACAGGCACGTTATTTTTTTGTGCCACACGCAACAGTGCTTGCAGCTCCTCTTCTGTCTTCGGCTCTGCTAAAAGATCGGCAGGACCACCGATACGGAAAGAGGTGTGCTTCTGCATCGGTTCATTGACCAGCAGAGCTCGCTCTGTACAGCCTGCAAAAAGTTCTTGCAAATCAGCCATTATTTCTCTCCCATGGCTTCTTTAACAACATCTTGGATGGAGTTAGTAACATCCATCAGCATCAGTTGGAAACGAGTAAAGGAGTTCAGATATTCAGAAGCAACGGAGTTTAAGGACAGTACGTTGTTCAGCTTATCCAATTTTTCTTTAGTATCTTGAGCAGGTTCTTGACCTTGGTATCTTGCAAATTGTACATCTTGGCTTAATTTCAGAAATTCGTCAACTAATTTTTTAGTTTCAGGTTCTTTAGCCAAAGCAGCAGTAGATTCTTTCAATTTTTTGAATTCATGACTTTCGCGCATTGCTTTTGCCAATTCATTTGCATTATCGTATACGTTCATTCTAAATCACCTCATATAAAAATTTAAGTTTTATAATACTCTAGGGGAAAATATCAATGAATATTTTCCAGAGGAATATTTAAATGTGCAGCACCCTTCAGTGCTTGGTGTTCAAAATGCCACCACTCCATTTCGATACCGTTAAAGCCGTTATCAGTCATAACCTCACGCAAAAGCTCACGCAGATAACGTTGTCTTGTAGTACCACCGGCATAGCTGGCAAACTGACGCAGAGAAGGCTCATCAAAGCCACTGGTCATCTCCACCTCAACACCACTGGTTAAATCATACAAACCAACATCCACCGCATGACCCGTATTATGAGGACTACCTTTGGTTTCCGGGTCCTCTAGCATATCCTTTCCATTATCTGGCAGAGCCAGATTAGCAAGCTTGCTGACAGACCAGGGACGATAAGCATCCCATACTACTAAACCATATCCTTTAGCAGCCAACACTTTCTGCACATTAGCCAGAGAAACAGCTACCTCCTTACTGATGAACAGCTTGGGAGATGTATATAGTGCTGCACCGAAACAGTTATCGGTAGTAGCATACACACTGTTTACTTTTACACCAGGAATTGTCGCTACATCGACTAGCTGTGCCTGCGTACCATCGATTAATGTTTGCGGCTCCACAGCATTAGCCGCTGTATTACGTAGCTCAGTCCATTTTTCAGCAGTAATTTCCGGCAGACGGAAAGCTTTCGCACGCTCCCCTGTTCCATGGCCTAGGAAACCACGACTGTAAAGATGACCGCCTACACGACAGGAAATACCGTAACCATCCTGATCACGTTCAAACTTAACATTGGCCTCACTGGCCGCCATCGGCCCGGCCTCTGTAAGAGTATAAGAATCGAAATGCTGCTTCGTCAGTGGATAAATATTAGCACCGGCAAATGATTTATCACTCATAGCAAAACGATACAGCAATTCTAGATTGCCATTATTTTCACGAATAAGGATGTTCTCACCGTTGCCATAATAAAAACCGACGATATATTTGATGTCCTTAGGGGCATCAAGAGGCACAGCGGCATTTGCTAACGAAAAGCCTGCCTGTGCATATAAAAGTAGACCGGCAGCGATACCGGTCAGAACTTTCTTATAATCCATTATTGAATCAGCTCCTTGCGTACATCCTGCAAGACATTGATGCGTGCACGCACTCTGGCAATATCATCAAGGTTGATATCACAGGAAATAACCTCTTCCTCCATACCAGCCTCTGCCAGAATCTTACCGCTAGGTGCGACTACCATGGAATGACCATAAAACGGTGCACCCTTAAAAGTGCCGGCACAGTTGACACCAACAACGAAAATATGGTTTTCGGCAGCTCGTGCTTGTAATAACAGACGCCAGATATCACCGCGGGCCTCGGGCCATTCAGCAGGACAGAAAACCACTTTCGCACCTGCTAATGCCAGATGGCGGAACAGCTCCGGGAATCGCAGATCATAACAGATAGTCGAACCACAGCACAATCCGTCTAAATCAAAAACGTTAAAATTATTACCTGCTGCGAAGAATTTCTCTTCGTTGAACAAGCCGAAGAGATGTACCTTATCATACAAATTGATAAGCATACCCTCTTTATTAATAGCCACAGAAGTATTATAAACAATACCATCGCGACGCATCGGTACAGAACCGGCAATGATGGCACATTGCTCACGTACTGCAATCTGCTGTAATGCTTCGATTACTTCAGAGCTGCCGTATTGTTCGGCATCACGCTCCAGGTGCCCGAGGCTGTACCCAGTAGTCCAGACCTCAGGTAACACCAAAAGCTCATGCTCCTTTGCAGCCGCAGCCGCCAGCTGCAGTCCATGGGCAATATTGCCCTCTCTATTCTTTTCTAGAACCTTTAACTGCAGCAGAGCTATTTTCATAATTTACGTTCCTTAGGCATCATTTTATTGCTTTCCAAACGGCCAACAAAGAATTTCTCCATTTTGCGAGTGCAATTGGTAATGAAATGCTCTTTACCGCCTAAAGATTCAACCCAGACTACAGTCTGACCGGCAAATTTCGCACCTAGTACGTCGGTCATCAATTGGTCGCCGACGAACAGAATCTTACCGCCGCCCATAGCTTTGACAATTTGTTTATAAGCCATCGGCAAAGGTTTCGCAGCACGCATAATGGTACCCAAACCGGTTTGACGGGTAATACCTTTGATACGGTCGCCGCCATTATTAGAAATCAACGCGATGTTGATACCTAATTGATGCAGCTGACGGATCCAGGTCATAGCACGAGGACCTACCAAATTTTTGTCGCGCGGCAGCAAGGTATTGTCGATATCAACGACAATTTTCATATAACCATTGCGTTTCAGCCATTTTGGGGAAATGTCAAAAATACTTTTTACTCTGTAATCGGGACATACATACTTTAAAATCATACTACCTTATCCTTTGGAAATTTTATTTCAAATGTAGTACCAGAACCACATTTGCTAATTACTTCGGCACTGGCGCCGTGTACACGGATAATCTCTTTGGCAATTGCCAGTCCCAGACCTGTACCGGGAACGTTACGGCAATGGGACTTTTCCACCTTATAGAAGCGTTCCCAAATGAAAGGAATATCTTCTGTGGGAATACCCTTACCTTGGTCCTTAACAGAAACCAGAACACTACCGTCTTCAAGTTTATTCGCGTCTAATGATACAATACCATTTTCAGGCGAATATTTCAATGCATTATCGCCTAAAATCATAATTAATTGTACCATTTTATCACCATTACCCCAAATTTTTATATCCTCGGGCACATGTACATGGAATATAACATTGCGTTTTACAGCCTTTACACTTAATTTTTCGGCCACATTACGGATAATAACAGCTAAGGGTAAAGCATCCATATTTTGAATAGTAAGCGGATCGCTGGACTCCAGACGACTGATATCCAATAATTCACGTACCAGACGTTCCAAACGTACTGTTTCTTCGTTAATAAGAGTACGATAACGCTGTACTACCTCAGGACTAGTAACCATACCATCACTGATAGCCTCGTTGTAGCCACGGATAATGGTAATCGGTGTACGCAGCTCATGAGAAACATTAGCTACAAAATCGCGGCGGATACGCTCCAGACGTTCCATCTTGGCAACATTACTTTCCAGATCTCCCGCCAAGGAATTTAACGCATTGCCCAATTCAGCAACCTCGTCATTGCCCTGTACCTCAACCTTGCGAGAATAATCTCCTGCCGCCATAGCCGCAGCATTATCTTTCATCTTTAGCACCGGACTGATAATTACCTTGGAAAAGCGTCTTACTACAAAATAACTGATGATAATAGCCAATAAGCCCACGCCTAAAATGTACATAGCTACATTACGCATAAATCTTTCAAAACCACTTAAAGGCTCAATCAGTAAAATAGCACCGCTTTTACCATTAGGTGTAGTATACGGCACGCCTACCAAAATAACTCTTTCTTTATAATAGGGATGATAAAGCTGGGATTTGAACAGCTGACCTGCATAAATATCATGCAGAATGATATTCACAGTCCCGGCTAAATCGCTGGTCTTAATATCTTCGTTTAACTTATAGGCGCGCTTTTCCAAAGTTGCGGAAGAAGGAACGCCATATTTATTGAAATTCTGTAATGCCTTTTGACTGGAATCTGCTCGATTCTCTGTATAAGAGGAAGAAGCAATCAATTTATAATTATCATCAAAAAGCCAGATTCTTGCACCGACAAGTCTATCGACCGCAATAAGATAGCGGTAGAGCATATTTTCATCATCCATGCGGATAAAGGTTTCAACCGTTTCGGCCATTTCATTGCCTTTGTCCGTCAACTCCTGCTCTTTCATCTCAAAGAAATAGTCATTGACTAGATAGTACACGCCGGCTAAAACACCCATGATAATAATAACTATCATAGCGACAAATCGATTGCGCAGTTGCGTGCTAAGTGATGTTCCCATACGGTTATTTGTCCTTAACCTCAAATTTATAACCTACACCCCAGATAGTTGTAATATCCCAACTGGAATCTGCAGGTATGTTAAGTTTTTGACGAATACGTTTAATATGAGTATCAACTGTTCTAGTGTCGCCATAATAGGAATAGCCCCAGATAGTTTCCAGAAGCTGATTACGGGAGAACGCTTTGCCAGGGTTAGAAGCAAGGCACCATAAAAGCTCCATTTCTTTAGTGGTAAATGTCATTTTATGACCAAATGCAGTTACTTGATATTGTTCCATATCAATAACCAGGCCATCATAAGTAATACGGGAAACCTCGCCACTCTTTTCTTTAGTGCCTACGCGGCGCAGCACAGCTTTAACACGTGCAACAACCTCGCGTGAATTAAACGGTTTAGTAATATAGTCATCAGCGCCGATTTCCAGACCAGCGATACGTTCATCATCGTCGTCCTTAGCAGTAACCATGATGATCGGCAGATCACTCATTTTACGTACTTGCTTGCAGACTTCAATACCATCTAAGACAGGCATCATAATATCTAAAAGTAAAATATCAGGTTTTTCACTCTGTACTTTTAAAATAGCAGCAGCACCGTCTTCAGTTTCAATTACCTGGAAGCCTTCTTTTTCAAAATAGATGCGCAGAATCTCGCGAATCTGAGCTTCGTCATCAGCGATTAAAATTTTTTGTTTAGCCATAATATCACTCCTGCTACATTAGTATTTTTTGTTATTACTATTGATATAATTATAACACATGAACACCTTTTTTGTATTCTCCAGCCACTGTCACAGATTTTTTAGGCTAAAAAGTCTGATGTTCGTCTCTAAAGTGACAAAAATGTGTCATAGGCTTACAAGTTATACCTAATTCAGTCATGAATAAGCTATTATTTCGTCAAGACCGCTCTTAGTAATAGCAAAAAATAGAGAACACATAAGCGAACGAAATGTGACGGTGGTTCGCAATAATAAATAATTATTTAAAAAATCACAAGAAAATTACTACTTTGTCACAGTATTGCCACTCTTTTGACTGCTTAGTCACTCATATTTTGCACATTTACTACCATAGTAAAAGCTATCCTAGACTTTTCAGTCAGTACGCTATCATTGAACAAAAGCTATTTCTCATTCATAAAGTTTAAATCATATTCATATCCGCTAATACTAACACAATTCCATTATCTGACTAAAATAAAAATAGTTCAGCCCGTGTTTGCCTGCATCATCAACGCAACCATCCGTATACTGAACCATTAGTTAATCCTGAAACTAAATAGAAAAAATAGTAGCAGCTTAAAACCCTTACTTCTACTGCTTACCCAAGGGCAAGTTTTTGCCTGTTAAGAAGTATATTTCTGAACTTCACATTAAACCTTAAGGAGATAAGTAATAACTAGCAAATAACAAATAACCGCACCATCAAACTTCAACTACTTTTTTATTTGTTATAGTCTTAACAGACGGGAAGATAATAAAAATATAACTATTACAGCTCTATAGTAAACTTCACTGTAGTATTAATAACGTCCAAAGCATTCTGTGCTCTCGACAGTTCATCAGTAACCTTTTGGTAATCAGCACGTACCTTTTCTAAGTCATAGTTTACGTAACAGTAATCAACGACCATTCTATTGCCATCATAAGCACTAAGATTTACACGTTGTTTCGGCAGACGGGCAACCATCTCTGCCAACTTCTGTTTTCTATAAGACAACATAGGCAGATATACCAATAATTGGTCAATGGTCTTGTCAAATCCCGGTACCTGTTGGTTACAGTTAAAAAGGTTCAGTGCATGCTTTACTTTAATAATTTTCTCCTGTACAACCTCTAAACGTTCCTGCATCTCTTCATAAACATAAGTAGGACGTACAGACTCTACGTCTTCGCCTAAAGCAGCATTAAAGGTACTGCACTGCTTCTCCATACTTCGCAGAGCCTCCAGCTCTTCATTC
The DNA here is from genome assembly GCA_900544885.1 of uncultured Phascolarctobacterium sp. Classification (GTDB taxonomy): domain Bacteria; phylum Bacillota; class Negativicutes; order Acidaminococcales; family Acidaminococcaceae; genus Phascolarctobacterium_A. The sequence goes on from UQWU01000029.1 coordinate 18,582, forward strand.
AATTGCCGTAGCAGCTTAGCTGCTTCAGAAGATGTGTATTCCATGGTAAATCCTCCCCTACCCCATAAATTCACTTATTAATTAATCAGCATCCTCTTCCTCGCTTATAATCTCACTAGCGGGTCTTAAAGCGCCATTAATTGGTTCCACAACAATATAACCTATCTCGGATTGTGCAGGATGAGTAACATTACAGCCATAGCAGCGGCAAACATTACTGTAGAACAAATCCTCTCTAGCAGCTGCCCAATCACTCTTATCTGCCCCGATATACAACATGGTATACCATTCACCTTTCTCGGTTCCGTAATGCAGCACATGATAAACCATGCAGTTCAGCTGTTTTTCTAAAGTAGCGACCATACCCTTTTCATGCTCATCCAAGAAATATAATCTACCTCTGTCATCAGACATATATACAATGCCCTTAGCAGCAAAATCCTTCACTAGACGCGGATTTAAGCTAGCAAAGCAACGCATAGTATTCACAGCTTCTTTATGCATTTCTTCTAACGTAGCATTAATTTTTTTTGGAACCGCTGCTTCTTCCTTTTCGTCGCCTACCTTGGGAACATTATTATCTGCCCCGGCATTATCCACATCATCCTCAGACGCATCAGAATCGTCTGTAAACGTTTCTTGGCCGCCTTCAATAGCATCAGCAGCATAAGCATCTAAAAGCTCGTCAGTAGTCCCTTCTAGCTCTTTATTAGACGGTAGTGCAGTCTGCTCCGGCAAAGAAATTAAAATATTTTCAGCATACAGATAAGCAGCAGCCGTTGCAAATAACACTGCATTGAACTGCAAAGTCTTTTCGGTAGAACACAGCGGCAAAGAACCTACTAAATTCTTTTCTGTTACATGCTCCTGCGTACCTAAAACATTACAGAATTCCTGTATAACACTTTTATAATATACGCCATTATCATCCTGCCACAACAGTACCTCTACTACCTTAGGATTAAAGGCTAGATTATAATTACAGCGTAGATAATGAGTCAGATCTATACGATCATATTCCATAAACAAAAACCTCCTCAAAAAAATACACAAAATAATCATTTACGATTACCTTTCTTTACTTCTACTTTTTTTATAACTAATCCTGCTTAAAAAAAGTTTCAAAAAGCAATTTTTACGAAATTTTTATGTGTACAAGACATATTTTTACAGCATTTTTATTTACAAAAGCGTATAGTATTAATTGTGAGGACAAAGTATTGAAAACACTTTATCCCAACAGCTGTCCGCCCAGGCAGTATGCAGTCACCTCGGGAAGCCTACCTTGTACAAAACTCCTAAAAAACCTGCTTTCTGCTTTCCGAGGTACTGTATACAAACTTTACTTTGGCATTAACAGCTCTTACAGCTGTTAATGATGAATGCTTTATCCAGAGCATTCATATATTCTTTGCTTAGCGGAGCATCCTGTCTGCTCTGTCACCCTTGCAGTAATCATGCTCCGCTAAACATCCCAAGACATAACAATAGCTTTACTTATCTGACTGCAGTTTTTACAAGCTGCAGTCTTTTTTTCAAACAAAAAAGGTACTGCTTACTGGCAGTACCTATCTTTGCGATATTATTCGATTATTCGAATGTAAGCTTGATTATTTTCTTGTCAGTTTGTAGATCAGTGCATTACAGATAGCAGCAGCTACATTGCTACCGCCTTTACGGCCACGAGCAACAATGTAAGGAATGC
>UQWU01000030.1 GCA_900544885.1 uncultured Phascolarctobacterium sp.
GCAGTAAAAGCAAGAGTGATAACGTTATATTAACTCTTGTAGAACGTCTTACACGCAAGTACATAGCCATTAAAATCGAAGGAAAAACAACATCTTCCGTTAGTAAAGCTATGGAATACTTGAAAAATTACTATGGCGATAAGTTTAGCCAGATATTCAAAACTATAACAAGTGATAACGGTAGTGAATTTGCTGAACTCGCAAAGCTTGAAGATAACACAAAGACAAAAGTATACTTTGCCCACCCTTACAGTTCATGGGAAAGAGGTTCTAACGAACGTCACAATGGTCTTTTAAGAAGATTTATTCCTAAAGGAAAGAGAATAGGCAAATATACTTCTGATGATATTCTGTTGACAGCAGATTGGTGTAATTTGTTACCCAGGAAAATACTCGGATACAAATCACCTGATGATCTATTCGAGAATGAGCTTGATAAGATTTATGCAGCTTGATTTTTTAAAAGTGTGCAACTTCTTATTGCAATTTAGGAAATTTTCTTGGAGATAAACTTATGATTAATAATGTCAGAGCGTTTAGTGTATAAGGAATTGTGTACAATCATTCCTTCAGCTCATTGTATTGGCTCGTCACCTTTCCGTAAACGGGACGGTAAGGGTTGGTGTGCTAATGTAGAGCAATGAGAAGAATGAGTGCCTTTAGGAGCATATGGTTTTCGATAATGCAAAAATCCCTCTCTACTTGATGTTAGTAAAGAGGGAATAGAAAATAAATTTATTTAAGATATTTGTCGATAATCTGCATATCCGGTGTAGTGTAGTAAGTATTTTGGTTAGTGAAGATGACAAAACCAGGTTTACTACCTGAGGTTTTTTTGACATAGCGGCGTGCTACGCAGTCAACGGGGATGTTACTGCCGTTACGTGCTTTGCTAAAATAAGCTGCCAATTGTATGGCAGTAGCAATATCTTCGTCATGAGCTTGGGATAGGGTGGTTTTCAAAATAACATGGGAACCGGGGATGTCTTTAGTATGGAACCATAAATCACGTGGTCCGCCGACAGTAAAGGTTACATAATCGTTTTGTTTATTATTTTTACCGATATAGATATCCGTATCTTCGTTGAGTTTGATGTGCAGGGGCTGGGATTTTTGCATGGAGATGTTTTTCTTTTTGCCGATTACTTTAATTAAGCCGGCAGTAACCATTTCCAAACGAATTTCTTCGATTTCATTTTTGCTAGTGGCAGTTAATAAGGAAGAATCAAGGCTAGCTAAGTATTTTAGCATTTCTTCAGCAGTATCAATCTGCGTACGGATTTCACTTTGAGCACGTTTATATTTATTATAGCGTTTATAATATGCTTGAGCGTTTTCAGTAGGTGAAAGAATTGGTGAAAGCTGTACCGTAACGGTTTCTCCATCATAAATGTTAATTAGTTCGGCACTGGTCTGACCTTTTTTGATTTGGTAAATATTGGCCATAATGGTGTCCGCCAGCATACGCTGCACTTCGGCATTATCGGCATTTTTTAAATCTTCTTTTAAAACTTGCAGTTTCTTTGTCAGTTTAGCAGTTTCGGCAGCGACTATTTTTTGCAGTTGTTCGTGCTGTGGTAGTTGAATGGGCTGTAATTGGACTGCGTAATTAATAGCAGTGTTGATGTCAGCAAATTCTTGGACGTGCATACCTTCACTGAGGTTGTGCGGTGGCAGGGTCAGAATTGTTTTTACCTGATTAGTTTTCCCGATGAGAGCATAAACAGCGTGTTCCTGACCATTATTAATCTTTTCTTGGAAAGCATTGATAACCTTGCTCAAGGCTTGACAGGAGGGAGTGTCTAGCTGTACTTCATTGGGCAGAATATCGGCGGCAGTGAGTAGTTCAGCGGCAGTTGCTTTGCCTATGCCTACAGTACTGCCGATGAAGGCTTTCAGAAAATTAGCCGATGGCTGGCTGTTAGCGTCGGCAACGATTTTCTCCGGTGCTACAGTCAAGATATTGTTACCGTTTTGTTCCGGTGGTGCTACGTAAGGTTTGCCGGGAACGATACTGCGGTAACTACTTTGGGCTGCTGTGACGTGTTTTAAGCTGTCGATGATGATATCATTTTGCGTAAGGATGATATTACTATTCTTGCCTGTCAGCTCAAAAATAAGCTTTTTAGTAATGATTTTACTAGAATTGCCTAGCATATCGATTTCTAAAGTGATGATACGGTCTAAACCGCTCTGACTGATTTTAGTAATGCGTCCTTCTTCCAGGTGCTTACGCAAAAGCATACAAAAGGCTGGGGGAGTGTTGGGGTTTTCAGGCATTTTTTCTGGAATATATAATGCCGGACTGCCACTGTTATTGTCGCCTAAAAGAGCTATGGTATCACGGCTACGGCGTAATAACAGCAATACAGCATGGGGATTAGGCATGAAGACGCGGTAAATTTTACTGCCAAGTAATTCTTGCTTTAATTTATCTGTTAAAAATTTGAGAGTTAAACCTTCTAAATTCATTTTTAATGCTCCTTTATATATAGCAGCAGAACTGCTAAGGTTTATTAAGTTAATGAGCTGAAAGAAGCTCTGTTAGTATCTTACAATAATAGAAGTATTCTTTCAAGTCGCCACCTGCACCAACAAACAATATTATGGTGGTGCTGAAAGGTGTATGTTAGCCAATTAGCTGAATTTAAATTTTGTACCAAGTGTAAACATCGATGAAAAAATACGTAAAAACAAGCGAAAATGTTAGAAAAATCGAGGAATTTAAAGAAAAGTGCTGAAATGACTTGCAAAATATGTTATAATATTTCTTCAAGATAAGCATGATAAACAGAGCTTATTTATTCAATATGTAAAAATAAATACCTATAAGGGTAAAGTTTGGGAGGATTTCCGTGTTAAAAAGCATGACCGGTTTTGGCCGCGGTGAATATGAAGATGCAGATTTTTCCGTCACCGTGGAAATGAAAACTGTAAATCACCGTTATAATGAAGTTGCAATCCGTTTACCGCGTTTTTTAAATCCTTTGGAAGATAAAATCCGCAAAACTATTTTGAAAACTGTTAGCCGTGGTCGTATTGATGTATTTATCAATGCAGATTACACCACTAGCGGCAATTGTACTTTAAAAGTAGATAAAAATTTGGCCTCTGCTTATCATAAAGCATTGCAGGAGGTCGGTGAAGCTATCGGTGCCGATGAAACAGGCATTAACACTGCTTCTGAAATTCTTTATTTATCCCGTTGCCCGGATGTTATCAATATCAAAGAAGGCTTCTTTGATGTAGACAGCGTATGGCCGAAAGTAGAACAAGCTTTAAAACAAGCTCTGGATAACTTAGTAGCTATGCGTGAAACTGAAGGCGGAAATATTTATGGTGATTTTATCTACCGTGCTGATTTAATCGCCGAAAAACTGGCTTTGATTGAAGAACGTTCTCCGCAAGTGGTGGAAGAATATCAAGCTAAGCTGACTGAACGTCTGACTAATCTTTTAGCTGATAATAATATTACTGTAGAGCCGGAACGTTTGTTGCAGGAAGTGGCTATTTTTGCCGACCGTACCAGCATTACCGAAGAAATTGTTCGTCTGAAGAGCCATATCAAGCAATTTAAAACTATCATCGCTTCCGATCAACCTGTAGGTCGTAAGCTGGACTTCTTGATTCAAGAATTTAATCGCGAAGCTAATACCATTGCTTCTAAAGCAAATGATTATACTCTGGCACAAATCGTGGTAGAAATTAAAGCTGAAATCGAGAAAATCCGCGAACAAATTCAAAACATCGAATAATAAGATGAAGTAACTTTGGAGGGAATATGGATATTAAGCTTATCAATATTGGCTTTGGCAACATCGTTGCAGCTAATCGTGTAATTTCTATTATCAGTCCGGAATCAGCACCAATTAAGCGTATTATCCAGGAAGCGCGCGACAAGGGTATGCTGATTGACGCTACCTATGGTCGCCGCACCCGTGCTGTTGTTGTTGCAGACAGCGGACATATTATTTTATCGGCTGTGCAGCCGGAAACCGTTGCTAATCGTCTTGTAGCAAATGATGAAGAGGAAGAAGAATAGGTGGTAGGGAATATGAGTAAGCATGAGGAAAATGTTACTCCGAAGGGAGTTCTGTTGGTAGTATCCGGTCCGTCCGGTGCCGGCAAAGGTACTATCTGCCAGATTTTACGTGACCATTTGCCCGATTTGGGCTATTCTATATCTGTAACTACACGTCAACCGCGTGTAGGCGAAGTTGATGGTGTAAATTATTTCTTTAAAACTGTAGATGAGGTTAAGGAAATGATTGCCGCAGGAGATTTACTGGAATATGCTGAGGTTTATGGTAATTATTACGGTACTCCGCGTCAATATGTAATGGATTTACTCAATAGTGGTCATGACGTATTATTAGAAATTGATATTCAAGGTGCATTGCAGATTAAAGAACGTTTCCCTGAAGGCATTTTTGTGTTCATTGTTCCGCCTTCTTTAGATGAGCTGTCCGCACGTATTTATAAACGTGGCACCGACAGCGAGGAAGTAATCAAACGCAGAATGGCTTCTGCTGCCAGCGAGCTGACCTATGCAGCTAAATATGACTATATCATCGTTAATGATGTTGCGGAAAAAGCTGCTAAAAAAGTGCTTACTATTATGGAAGCAGAAAGATATCGTGTTGACAGAACTTATTTTATCGTTGATAAAATCTGTAAACATAAATAATTTGCAGAGTAATAAAATAGTAAAAAGAATTTTAATGTATTAGTGTGATTAAGGAGTGATTATTAATGTCTATGGTAGATCCGTCCATCGATTATTTAGCAGAAAAGGTTGACAGCAAGTACACTCTCGTAATTCTTGCTGCTAAAAGAGCTCGTGAACTGACCGTTCCCGGCGTTAACGCTGATGAAAAAGAAGTAAGCACTGCTTTAAAAGAAATTGCTAAGGATACTATTACCTACGAACGTACTAAAAACGTTTAATTTTAACCTAATTCGCCATAAGTACTCCATCTTTTAGGTGGGGATGAAGGTGGTAGCTGTAATATTAGGGAAAAGGCTAGAAAACTTGCGGCCTCCAAAACCTAAAATACCGTGGTTCGCACGGAAATCTACGCCTGTGGAGAGTGTGTAAGATGCATAAACTCTTAGCATTTATTTGTGCAGTTCTCGTTGAAGCAGGAAGCTCCCTCTTCTATAGGTGGGAGTACGTTCACTGAAAAAGAAAAATAACAGGAGGTATAGATCTTGTTAAAAGGGAAAAAAATAGTATTAGGTGTTACCGGCGGTATCGCGGTATACAAAGCTGTCGATTTAGTCAGCAGACTGCGTAAGCAAGGTGCACAGGTGCGTGTGGTTATGACTGAACATGCACAGCAATTCGTGACCCCGCTTACCTTTAAGGAAATAAGCGGTAATCAGGTTGCTGTTTCCATGTGGAGTGCCAATCAGGAATTTAATGTGGAGCATATTTCCTTGGCTAACTGGGCAGATGTATTTTTAGTAGCACCTGCTACGGCAAACATTTTAGCTAAAATGGCCTATGGCTTAGCTGACGATTTGCTCAGCACTACTTTGCTGGCATCTCCGGCACCGATTATTGTTTGTCCGGCAATGAATACCAATATGTATTTGAATCCTGCTACTACCGAGAATATTGCCAAACTCGAGAGCCGTGGCGTAACTGTAATGCCCCCTGCTGTAGGTATGTTGGCCTGCGGTACCAGTGGTCCCGGTCGTCTGCCTGAACCGCAGCAGATTGTAGAATTTGTCAGTGCTTTCTTTGCCCGCCGTGAGGGCGATATGCGTGGCCTGAAGGTTCTTGTTACCGCTGCCGGCACTCGTGAGCCTATCGATCCCGTTCGCTTTGTAGGAAATCGTTCCAGCGGAAAAATGGGCTATGCTGTAGCACAAATGGCTGCTGAACGTGGTGCTGAAGTACTTTTAATCAGCGGTCCGTCTGCTTTGAGTATTCCTGCGAATGTAAAAGCCATTAACGTGGAAACTACTAATGAAATGCTCAATGTCTGCTTAGATGCTTATGATGATGTGGATATCGTTATCAAAGCTGCAGCAGTAGCTGATTATCGTCCACGTGATGTTGCTGATCAGAAAATTAAGAAGAAAACCGATGATGCCTTAACAGTTGTTATGGATAAGAATCCGGATATCTTAAAAACCTTGGGTGGTAAGAAAACCCATCAGGTATTGGTAGGCTTTGCGGCTGAAACTCAAAATCTCCTTGCTAATGCCCGCGAAAAAGTTGTTAAGAAAAATCTTGATATGATTGTTGCTAACGATGTTACTGCAGCTGGTGCAGGCTTTAACGCTGATACCAATATCGTTAAATTCCTGTTCGCCAACGGCGATGTACAGGCTTTGGAGAAAATGCCGAAAACAGCAGTAGCTAACTGCATTTTGAATGAGGCTTTGAAAATTTATCATACTAGAGAAAAATAAGTTGAGCTAATTTTAGGCACCGATGTTATGTCGGTGCCTTTAGCTTTTTTGTGTGATATAAAAAATACAGGTAGATTTTATTTATATAAGCAAGGGCAAGCAGGTACTGTGAAAGAGAAGTAGTTTCTATGTATAATAAAATTTTATTCCTACGTTACAACGAGAACCCCATGATTGGAGAATCTAGAGCTAGAAGTCGTAGGTGAGTACTTTGGTTATGACCTGACCGCTGAAGTTTTGCTTGCCGTCTAATGACATACTGACAATGCAGCAAGTATAATTAATATACTTTTTTTCATAACTTTTTATTTTCTTTTATTTTTTACGCTATTTTTTAACGTATATTTTTGGTATAATATAATAAAGCAAATTTCACTTGTCTTAATTATGTGAAGGTGCTATTAAATATAAAAGAGAAGAGGATATTTATGGATAATGTTATAAAAAAAACTATCAATATCGAATTAACTCCAGATATTTATAACAAATTAAAAACTCTTTCCAATAAAAAGATTATCAATAGTATGCGTAGTTTTTGCACTAAGGCAATATCTGATAAAATTCTTGAATTGGAGAAAGAAAGAAAAATTAAAATGATGCTTGAGGCAGCTAGCGACCCTGAATATCTTGCTCGTTGCAAAGAAATTCAGGATGATTACAGACATATTGATTATTCCGGTGGTAAAGAAGAATGGTAAAACGTGGTGATATTTATTTTCTTGATTTGAATCCCGTTATTAGGTCAGAACAATCGGGGATGAGGCCGTGTGTAGTAATTTCATCCGATGCTATAAATCATCTTAATCAGATTACAATATTGCCTATAACCAGTATGAAACCTACTTATAAAACGATTTATCCGAACGAAGTATATTTACCTAAAGAGGTATCGTTATTAACTAAAGATTCCATCGTCCTTGCACATCAGATTCGTTCTGTAGATAAAAAACGTTTAATAAAATATATAAATAATATAGCTGATTTACCTTGTTTTATAGATATAGAAGAGGCGATTAAATTTCAGTTAGAGCTGTAATAAGCAAGAAATGTAGGCGATATAGTTTCTATGTATAATAAAATTTTATCTTGGTGGCAGTCTAAGAATATAAAAACTTCTGCTGATTTAGCAGAGGTTTTAAATTCCAATAAAATTTCTTTTGCCTATAATTCTAGTAAAATAGAGAATGCAAAGGTTACGTATTTTACTACACAAGAAATTTTTGAGCATGATAAAGTAAGTTCGTATACTGGTGATTTACGGACGTTATACGAATTACATAATGCCAGAATTGCATATGATTATTTTCTTGATTGTTTTAGTGAGAAACATACATTAGATGAAACATTTTTAAAAAACTTACAGAAACGCCTCACGATGAATACTTATGATGCTGTTATTTGGCACAAAGGTGAACGCACTGGAACTTATAAGCTAGGGTATTATGTTACAGGAAAAGATGAGATAGGTGCTTTACCAGAGGATGTTCATGATGAAATAAATGAGCTTTTAGAGCAATTACGAGAGGTAGACAATAAAAATGCTTTGACTGCTGCAGCATATTTTCATGTTAAATTTGAAAATATTCATCCCTTTGCTGATGGAAATGGTAGAACCGGTAGACTGGCAATGAATTATTTTCTTGTTTTACATAATCATCCTCCCATTACTATTTATGAAGAAGACAGAAATGAGTATTTCTCGGCACTTGAAGCATGGGATAAAGCACAATCACTAGAACCAATGCAAAAATTTCTGATTGCTCAAGCGGAAAAAACGTGGGTTAAACGAATTACACGTTATAAAGGCTCTACTAGACAAGAAAAATCTTTAGACGACATCATCAAAGCTGGTTGTTAGAAAGACCACTTCAAGATTATTTAAGAAGAGCGAGATTATTTCATAATGTATTCCCTTATAATGTACCCAAAATAAAAATAAGTGTATCAAAACCTTATTAATATAAAATATCATATAAATAAACATCCGTCTAAAGTATAAAATCTGTGTGTTTTCTATGTGAATTTCTTAAAAAATTACTTGCCATTAACACAGATTTGCATTATAATTAACAACGTAACAATTTTAAAAATACTCATCAAGAGCGGTGGAGGGAATGGCCCTGTGAAACCGCAGCAACCATTGCAGAGTGATGTCTGTAAACGGTGCTAAGTCCAACAGCACTTTAGCTGTAAGATGAGAATGCTTTAAGCGATTGACGGCGTTCTCATATGGAGAACGTCTTTTTTTGTTAATCTTTTACCTTTATATTTAAGTTATGCCCACGAAAGGAGCATGTAGAATGAGAAAATTATTTACTTCTGAATCCGTAACTGAAGGACATCCTGACAAAATTGCCGATCAAATTTCTGATGCGGTATTAGATGCTATTTTGAGCAAAGATCCTAAAGGTCGCGTTGCTTGCGAAACTATCGTTACCACCGGTCAAATTCACATCTTCGGTGAAATTTCCACTCAATGCTATGTAGATATTCCTCATATCGCTCGCGAAACTGTTATTAATATCGGTTATGACCGTGCGAAATATGGTTTTGATGGTAACACTTGCGGCGTATTGATTTCTATCGACGAACAATCCCCTGATATTGCTATGGGCGTTGATAAATCTTTGGAAGCTAAAGAAGGTGCTATTGCTGAAGAAGAAACCGGTGCCGGCGACCAAGGTATGATGTTCGGTTATGCAACCAACGAAACCGAAAGCTATATGCCGATGCCTGCATATCTGGCTAACAAGCTGGCTCTGCGTCTGACTGAAGTACGTAAAAACGGCACTTTGGACTATCTGCGTCCTGACGGCAAAACTCAAGTTACTGTTGAATATGATGACGGCAAACCTGTACGTGTTGATGCTATCGTAATTTCTTCTCAACATGCACCGGAAATCACTAATGAACAAATCCGTGCTGACATCATCACTGAAGTTATTAAACCGATTGTTCCTGCTGAAATGCTGGACGAAAATACTAAATACTATATCAATCCTACCGGTCGTTTTGTAATCGGTGGTCCGCAAGGCGATGCTGGTCTGACCGGCCGTAAAATCATCGTTGATACCTATGGCGGTATGGCTCGTCATGGCGGCGGTGCTTTCTCCGGTAAAGATCCTTCCAAAGTTGACCGTAGTGCAGCTTATGCAGCTCGTTACGTTGCTAAAAACATCGTTGCTGCAGGTCTGGCTGACAAATGCGAAATCCAACTGGCTTATGCTATCGGCGTAGCTCATCCTGTATCCGTACTGGTAGAAACCTTTGGCACCGGCAAAATCAGCGAAGACAAAATTGCTGAATTAGTTTGCAAGAACTTCTCTCTGAGCCCGACCGGCATTATCAAAGAATTAGATTTGCTGCGTCCTATTTACAAACAAACTGCTGCTTATGGTCATTTCGGTCGTACTGATGTAGATCTGCCGTGGGAACATACCGACAAAGCAGCTGCTCTGCGTGAACAAGCAGGTTTATAATCCGATAGCTTAGTGCTTTATGACAAGACAAATAGATAGTGCTTTCCTGCATCGTGCCCTGAAGTATTATTATGGTTATGATAGCTTCCGCAATGGGCAGGAGGAGATTGTCACTAAAATTCTGCACGGTCAGCCTGTTCTGGCCGTGCTTCCTACTGGTGCTGGTAAAAGTATCTGCTTTCAGCTGCCATCACTGCTTTTAAAAGGTGTTACCTTGGTTATTTCGCCTTTGATTTCATTGATGAAGGATCAGGCGGAGGCCTTAACGGCACGGGGAATTCCTGCGGCGTATCTGGATAGTAGTATGACGGGTAATGAGTATGGCAAGGTACTTCATGCTGCTTTAAATAAAGAATGTAAATTTCTTTATGTAGCACCGGAGCGTTTAGCTAATCCTCAGTTCGTAGATTTTGCGCAAAAAGCGTATATTACTATGGTGGCAGTGGATGAGGCTCATTGTGTATCCCAATGGGGTCATAGCTTCCGTAAGGATTACTATAATATTCCGGATTTTATCGATGCTTTGCCACATAAGCCACTGATTGCGGCATTTACGGCAACGGCAACACCAGATGTCCGCAAGGATATCTGTCTTAGGTTGAATATGCCAGATGCGTATATTGTGGTAACAGGATTTGACCGTCCCAATTTGCATTTTGCTGTAGAAAGGACGCAGGATAAGGACCGTAGCTTACTGGAATTTTTACGTAAGCACAAGAATCAATGCGGCGTTATCTATTGTGCTACCCGTAATAAGGTAGAGCGTGTTACTCAGCAATTACAGCGTCAGGGATATAGGGCTTTGCGATATCATGCAGGACTTACCCCTGAGGAACGGCGGGATAATCAGAATTTTTTCGTAGGTGGACAGGTGCCGCTGATTGTAGCTACGAATGCCTTTGGTATGGGCATTGATAAGGCTGATGTACGTTTTGTCGTGCATTATAATATGCCTAAGGATATAGAAAGTTATTATCAGGAGGCAGGACGTGCCGGACGAGATGGTCTGCCGTCAGAATGTATTTTGCTTTATGATAAGGCGGATATTGCCGTTAATACTTATCTTGTAGGCCATGATCAGCCTGACTTAGCGTGGAAAGAGCATGAGCTGCAGCTTTTAGAGAAGATGATTTATTACTGTAATACTTCTAACTGCCTGCGTAAGGTGCTTTTAGAGTATTTTGGTGAAAAAGCACCGCAGAAATGTAATAATTGCAGCAATTGTGATATCAATAAAAATGCCAGCTGGCGTAAATTTCTTAAGCTCTAACTTAAAAAGCAGGACCTCAATTAATTTTGAAGTCTTGCTTAATTTTTTTTACTGTTTTATGTAATTTTTGGTAAGTGGATTATTCGATTTCAAGAGTATGACCTGGATTTACGACTAAAACTTTACTGGAAGTAGTTTCTTCTACAACAGCTTTGAAGGCCATAACGTCTTGAGCGATGGGTGGCCAAGTGTTGTAATGTACAGGAATAACATATTTTGCTTTCAGAAAATCACAGGCAATAGCTGCATCGTTGGGGTCCATAGTGAAATTACCGCCGATGGGCAGTACGGCATAATCAAATTTGTCCAGACGCTGCAGAAGCTGCATATCGCTAAATAAAGCAGTGTCGCCGGCAAAATACAGTGTAGTGCCGTAAAAATCGACAACGACGCCGCAAGCATGACCGCCGGGAACACCTGCACCATGGAAAGCGGGAGTCAGGCGTAATTTGCCGAAGGGGAAGGTAAAGGTGCCACCCAAGTGCATTGCATGAGCACGGCAACCGTCGTTTTCAGCCATAGCAGCAATTTCAGCAGTAGTAATGATTAAAGCATCGCAGTTTTTAGCGATTTCAAACGCACTGCCAAGATGGTCGAAATGAGCGTGGCTGATGAAAATATAATCAGCTTTTATATCTTTAGCTGTTAATCCTTCAGGATTGTCATTTAGGAACGGATCGAAAATCATAGTCTTACCGTTTTTAGTAATAGAGAAACAAGCGTGGTTGATATAATGGAATTGTGCAGTCATAATCATGCCTCCTTGTATGTGCAGAATAATACTGTCTGACTGTCATAAGCAGTTTATAGTGACAGCAGAATATCTATTTATATTATATAGGGAAATAGAACTTTTGTGAATGATATTCTAAATAATAAAAGTAAATAAAGCCGTTGAGTGACAACCATCAGATTTCTCTCTTCATTCGAAGATGGTTCACATAAAATGAGTGCCGAGGGTTCGGCGTTTTGCGTACTTCATTGAACATACCTGAGCAATCTTGCAAGGAAAGCCGAGCAAATACTAATTTTCTTCGGTAAAAGTAGTTATTCGTGTGTTTTGTTTCACTATATACTAAATATTTCTATTATAGTAAATTAGAAATGTGAACTTTCGCTAAATGAGTTTGCCTCTCCGTGTAAGGATAGGTGCCTAACGTAGTGAGGTGGAGAGGTCTTACACACTTCGCATATTTGTACCTTTCTTATGGAGGCAGGGATATGGGACTTCTTTAGATAGGTTTTATCTGTGAATAAAATGGAAGAATATCGTGAAGAACTTTACATAACCTAGTAAAATAGAGTAAAATTGTAATTATGAATACAATTAGGAGTATGGATATATGCAATATAAAAATTTAATGCTTGCTTTAGCAGCTACCGGCTGCTTGTTTGTAAATCTGGCGTCAGCAAATGCTGCTTCTAAGGATGATGTAATTCAACCACGCGTGTCTACTAATGTAAATCGCAGTAAGGTTGCAGCTAAGCAATGGCCACAGGGTGGCATAAATATTATTACTGATAGTAATGGCAAAACAAAAGATATTATCGTAAAAGATAAGAATGGCGAAAAAAAGTTAAGCGATAACGATAAGGACAAACGTAAATATAAAGACGAAGAGCGTCGTCGTAATCGTGATAAGGATAAAAAAGAAACTAAGCGTTTCGAGTCTAAAAATGAACAAGTAAAAAATGCTTCCGATGATAAAGAGCAAAACAAGAAGAAAAATGGTAAAAATACCTTTGGCGGGATTGAGTTACCCGAAGATTATCGTAATATAAGTATTTATGGTGACCCTGTAGTGGATAAATCTCAGGCAGTAGCTTTGATCAAGGCTTATAATCCTGATGTACAATTAGCTTGCAGTGTGGAAGAGTTAGTTGATTTGTATTGGGAAGAAGCAGGCAGGGAAAATGTTCGTCCGGACCTGGCTTTAGCACAGTCCTTGATTGAAACAGGTTATTATCGTTATGGTGGGGATGTACGTCATCATCAGAATAATTTCTGCGGTTTAGGTACTACTGGCGGTGGTGTCCGCGGTGCTTCCTTTAAGACACCGCAGATTGGTGTTCGTGCTCACATTCAGCATTTGTTGGCCTATACCCAGAAGAAGCGTCCCCAGACTAAAATCGTTGATCCTCGTTATGAATTGGCACATAGCATCCGCGTTGAGCGTGGTGTCGTTGATACTTGGGCAGGATTGAATGGTACTTGGGCTATGGGGTCCTCCTACTGTGAAAAGATTATGGCTACTTATCAGAAAATGCTGCTTCAGCCTGTAAGCGAGCGTCATGATGAAGATGAGGATAAGAAGCAAGATAAGAAAAAGGCTAAAAAACGTACAATGCGTGAGCGTGTAGAGGAATTGCTGCGTGAGCGCAATCGTTAATGATTTATAAATAAGCATATTGGGAAAGGGAGTTTTAAAATGCATATTGTATTAGTTGAACCTGAAATTCCGGGCAATACCGGTAATATTGCACGTCTGTGTGCGGCAACAGGATGTCATCTGCATCTTGTACGTCCGTTAGGTTTTTCTGTGGAGGATAAATATTTGAAACGTGCCGGCCTTGATTATTGGCATTTAGTAGATATTCATTATTATGACAGTATTTATGAAGTTTTGGAAAAATATAAGGATAATAGCAAGTTTTTATTGACTACTAAAGCACATAAATCTTATGCGGATGTTAAATATGATGCTGATAGCTTACTGATTTTCGGTAAGGAAACAGCAGGATTGCCGGATAAACTGCGTGAAGAATATCCTGATGATTGTGTACGTATTCCGATGATTGAAGAAGCCCGTTCTTTAAATTTGTCCAACTCAGTAGCTATTGTTGCTTATGAGGCTCTGCGTCAAGTGGATAATTTTGCCGGACTGACTTTGTACGGAGGCGAGTATAAATGATTATTATTAAAGAATTTGATTTTGACGCTGCACATTATCTGCCTGCTTATAACGGTAAATGTGAGCATCTGCATGGCCATACTTATAAATTGGTGGTAAAGGTGGAAGGTACTCCTGACCACGAGGGTATGGTTATTGATTTTATTAAATTGAAGAATTTAGTTAAGGCAGAGGTCTTGGTACATTTAGATCATGCTTGTATTAATGATGTTATTCCTGTTCCGTCAGCAGAAAACATTTCTGTATGGATTTGGAATAAGCTGGAAGGATTGCTGCAAAGTGACCATTATCATCTGTATGAAGTAGAAGTTTGGGAAACACGCACCAGTGGTTGTGTGTATAGGGGTGAATAAGTTGAAAGATGTACAAAGTGAGAAGGATTTACGCCGTATTCCGCTGAAGCATGTAGGTATTAAGGATTTACGTTGGCCGATTGAGCTGCGTGATAAAACCTGCGGTACTCAGCATTCTGTGGCACGTGTGATGTTGGCAGTTGACCTGCCTCATGATATGCGTGGTACACATATGAGCCGTTTCGTAGAGTGCTTGCGTACTTTAGGACCTGTTAGTTTGGGCGAAATCGAGGGGATTTTAGATAAGCTCAAAGAGAATTTGCAGGCGGAAAAAGCTTTTATGCAATTAGAATTTCCTTATTTTATTACGAAAGCAGCACCGGTCAGCGGTATGACTGCGCCTATGGATATGGACTGTGTTTATAAAGCAGAAAAAGGCGAAAAATTTAAACTGCGTATTACCGCTGTAGTGCCTGTGCAAACTTTATGTCCTTGTTCTAAGGAAATTAGTGATTATGGTGCACATAACCAACGTGCTTGGGCGAAAATAGAAATCGTTGCGAAAGAAATGGTCTGGTTAGAAGAATTGGCACAGATGGCTGATGAAGCTGCCAGTGCACCGGTTTATGGTCTTTTAAAACGTCCTGACGAAAAATATGTTACGGAACACGCTTATGAAAATCCTCGCTTCGTTGAAGATGCTGTACGCGAATTAGCACTTTTATTAGATGAAGATAAGCGTATTACCTGGTATCGTGCCGAAGTCGAAAGCCAGGAAAGTATTCATAATCATAATGCTTTTGCTGTTGTAGAAAAAGGAGAAGAATAATGCTGCTGAAAATAAACCGTGAAATGCTGACCGAGGCGATTGCCTCTATTGGTGCACATCAGACAAGTCTGCCGATTTTTGCGAAGAAAGCAGAGATTCTGCCTTATAAATTAATCGAAGTGCGTACTCCTGCGGCTAATATCATTAAACAGGAAATGTTGGCGGCCGGCGGTGACGCTGTTGTGCCTACAGGCTGTATTTTAAATGCTGATAAATATGTGGATGTGTTGCTTTTAGGTACACGTAAACATTATCAGCTGCTTTTAGGTAAATTGGTGCAGATGCCTTATTTCGGTATCGAAAAGATTGTTGCGGAATTGCAGGCAGTTTTAGAGCCTGCACCGTTGAAAACTGTTTTGGCTGACGGTCGCGAACTGAGCTATGAGCAGATGTGCGTCATGGGCATTTTAAATATTACTCCTGATTCCTTCTATGCAGGCAGCCGCGTTCCTGTTGTCGACGACGTAGTAAAAAAGGCCGGCTTGATGCTAGCACATGGTGCCGGTATTTTAGATATCGGCGGTGAAAGTACACGACCGGGCAGTGACAGCGTCGATGGAGAAGAAGAACGTAACCGTGTTATTCCTGTAATCAAGGCTGTTCGTGCTGCGTATCCCCAAGCTGTTATTTCTATTGATACTTATCGTGCAGATACTGCGGAAGCCGCTTTGGCCGCCGGTGCAGATATCATCAACGATGTTACTGCTATGGAAGCAGATCCGAAGATGGCGGATTTAGTAGTTAAATCCAAAGCACCGATTATTTTAATGCATATGCGCGGTACACCGAAAAATATGCAGCAGAACTGCGAGTACAAAAACGTAGTAGAAGAAGTCGCTGCTTATTTATATCAAAGAGCAGAATTATTGCGCAGCCGCGGTGTTGGTGCAGAAAAGATTATTTTAGATCCGGGCATCGGCTTTGCGAAAACAGTGGAGCAAAACTTGCTTTTAATGCGTGATTTACATACTCTGACCAGCTTTGGTTATCCTGTGCTTTTGGCAGCTTCTAGAAAATCTACCATCGGTACTGTTTTAGGCGGTATTCCTGCCGAAGAACGTCTTGAGGGTACTATGGCTACTAGTTTGCAGGCTGTA
This sequence comes from uncultured Phascolarctobacterium sp., assembly GCA_900544885.1. Classification (GTDB taxonomy): domain Bacteria; phylum Bacillota; class Negativicutes; order Acidaminococcales; family Acidaminococcaceae; genus Phascolarctobacterium_A. Next base: position 16,304 of record UQWU01000030.1, read on the forward strand.
TATGCAGGTGTGCAAATGGTACGTGTCCATGATGTAGAAGCTAATATTCGTGCTATCCGTATGTTGGAAGCAATTCTACATCCGGAACGCTTTGTCGAAAAATAAGGCAGGGATATTATGCAAGCCGATATTAAAGAAAAGCATCTTGCTTATGTTGCTTTAGGCAGTAATTTGGGCGATAAAGAAGCCAATTTACAAAAGGCTGTGCAACTATTAGTAGAGCATGGGGTAGATGTGGTTAAAACATCTGCCTTTCTCTGCACAGAGCCTTATGGTGTTACGGACCAGCCACAGTTTTTGAATGCTGTGTGCTGTGTGCGGACTGACCTGGAGCCTGAAGAGCTGTTACATTTATTATTAGCCATTGAACAAGAAATGGGTCGCGTTCGTCTGCGTCATTGGGGTGAACGTAATATAGATTTAGATTTATTATTGTATGAAAATCAAATTCTGACTACCGATGATTTAAAGCTACCACATCCGGATATGCAGAATCGCGATTTTGTTTTGCTGCCCTTGGCAGAAATCGCTCCTGCACTTGTTCATCCGGTATTGGGGAAAACGATAGCTTGTCTAGCAGAAGAGCTGCAAGCACGTTAAATTTTAGAGGAGGCTGATGTCATGGAAATTAGCAAAACAGAATTATTACAACGCTTTACCGCCTATGCTGAAATTGATACTGCGTCTGATGATAAAAGCACAAGCTTTCCCAGTTCTGCCAAAGAATTAGACTTGGCGAAATACTTGACCAAGGAATTAACGGAACTTGGATTTAGCGATGTAGAAATGACTGAATATGGTTATGTATTAGCGACAGTACCTGCTAATGGTGTAGATGTCGCTCCTGTTATCGGCCTGATTGCACATATGGACACCAGCTGTGAAGCCAGCGGTGCTAATGTGGATGTACAACTGCACGAAAATTATGACGGCGGTATTCTGAAGCTTAGTGAAAATGCTAAATTAGACCCGGCAGAATTTCCTGAGCTGGCTAACTATGTAGGTCAGGATATTATCACTAGTGATGGCACTACACTTTTAGGTGCTGATGATAAGGCCGGCATTACTGCTATCGTCACTGCGTGTCATTATTTGTTGCAGCATCCGGAAATCAAGCATGGTAAAATCCGTTTGGCCTTTACTCCTGATGAAGAGGTTGGCCGCGGCACTGAGCATTTCCCGTTAGCACAATTTGCTGCTGATTTTGCTTACACTGTCGACGGTGGTGCATTAGGCGAGCTCAACTACGAAACTTTTAATGCGTGCAATGTTCATGTTGTTTTTCATGGCGTCAGCGTCCATCCGGGCAGCTCTAAAAATAAAATGCGTAATGCGGTAACTATGGCTGCTGAATGGCAGATGAGCCTGCCTAGTGGTGAACGTCCGGAATATACTGAAGGATATGAAGGTTTTTACCATACTCTGCGGATTGAAGGCGGTACCGACACAGTAGAGATTGATATGATTTTGCGTGACCATGATAAACAAATTCTGGAAAAACGCAAAGCTTATCTTTTGGCTCTCACCGAGCTGATGCAGAATAAATATGGTCAAGGTACTGTAGAATGTATCCTGCATGACTCTTATTCTAATATGCGAGAATATATCATGCCGGTGTTTGAAATTGTAGAGCGTGCAGAAAATGCTATGCGTAGAGCTGGTGTGGAACCGGTGCTGGTTCCTGTACGTGGTGGTACTGATGGCTCATCCTTATCTGCAATGGGCTTACCTTGTCCGAACCTCTTTACCGGTGGTCATAATTTCCATGGCCGTTTTGAATATCTGCCTTTGCAATCTTTGGCGAAAATCACTGAGATTGTTGTAAGATTAGTGGAAGCAGAATAAATTTTTAGTGGCGAGAAACTTTTCTTCTAGTTGCATTCGCTACTACCGCAATGTTAGAAAAGTGCTTATCTGTTTTCCGATTAAAGCACTAGAAGATGCAACAAAAGTAAATAATTAGTATATTTTTATACTCTGTCATACATTTTGTGTATGGCAGAGTATTTTTGTGCGTAAAATTATTTATGGATGTTTGAAGGTGTAAAAGTCATATTATTAGCTATATTATTAAAAGATATAACTATTAAACACAAAATTAAGAAGCATAGCATTTTCATCCATCTATGAGATGTCTACAAACTTTAATTTATTAGCATACAAAAAAATCTTGGTTAACCTGACTTTGCAGTCAAATAAGATGAAATGTAAATAAAGTAACATTAATAAAAATGTGATTTTTTGTGTAAAAATATTTTGGAATAACTTGAAATAAAAATAATAAAGGTGCTAAAATACAGCTGTATAAGATAATTATTATCTATATAATATATCTTTATTAAGAAAGGTTGGTTTTGTATGAAAAAGACGATGGCAAGAAGCTTGGCTCTTAGCGCTTTAATGGCATTCGTAATTACCGGTAGTGCAATGGCGGCAGGAGAGAAGGTTGAGGTTGTTGATGGTTCTACTGTAACAAAAGATGCAGGCGAATATGCAGGTGTAGTCAATAAAAATAGTGATTTAACCTTAAAAAATGATACCGGCATAGTTTTCAATAAAAATAAAGTTGGTGACAACAAATTCGCTATTCATATGAGGGGTACTGATGATAAAATTGCTAAAACTACAATAACTTCTAACAAAATTACATTTGTTAGTACAGAAAAACCGAGCTTTAGCAATAACTCTGATATCAGTAGTGATTATAAAGGTGCAAACAATTTTGCAGCTTGGCTGGACGGAAATACTAATTTAACTATTAATACAGGAGAATTATATGTTGGCTCTGAGGGAATGGGCGACAGAGGTTTCCAATTAAAGAATAAAAATAATACATTGAATATTAATGCTGATAAAGTTGTTGCGTATGTTGGTGATGGCTTTATTAATGCTCAAGGTCCTTACCTGCAAGAAGGTAATTCTGTAGTTAATTTAGGTACAGCTGATAAAGCTATTGGCCATTTTGAAGCTCATAGTACATTTGGTAAGGGCGATTATGGTGTAGCTTTATTACAAGCAAATGAAGGTAATATTGTTAATTTGTTTGCCGATAAAGCTATTTTAGATGGTGCTAATAGTTCTATGGGCGGCGTAATTGGCACTGGTGGCTGGGGCACCGTTAATGTAACAGCTAATGACTTGAATATTGATGGTAATATTTGCGGCAGTTATGGCGGCATGAATACTGTTGGTAAAAAAGCTCTCATAAACGTTAATGCAGGAACTCTTAATATGACTGGTGATATTAATGTTGGTAGCAAGGGCATTAATAGTAGCGACTTTTCTCGAGATACTGAGGTTAATCTTAATGTAGCAGGACAAGCTCAAATTAAGGGTGATATTAACGTTGTTGGTAATAATGGTAAGAATGCCAATGAAAAAGATAATAGTGTATTGAATCTTACTTTTAATGGAAACTCTGTAATTGATGGTGACATCAATGTTAAAGGTTCCGATAAAAACACTAATGCTACAGTAAATCTTGGTGGTACCGGTGATATGTCTGCCTCTAAGGGTGTCTTTAATGTAGAAAAGAGCGGTAATGTTAATTTTACTGGTGGCAATTGGGTTGTAAATCAGTGGATAGGCGATGGTACTGGTGATGTTAGTGTTGCTGATGATGCTAATGTCGATGTTGCTGGTAATATGCAAGTGAATACCTTTGCTCTTGATGGTAGCACAACATTGAAGGGTGAGAATGTTTCTATTAATACCAATACCTTAACAGGTAATAATGGTGTTGTGAATACCGATAGCTTAACTAACAAAATTGTAGCTGATAATGCTAGTGGCGTAGATGGTTTAACCGTACAAGGTAACGGTGCCATTGCGGACCAAATTTTCCAAGACAAAGCGAATGCCGATA
>UQWU01000031.1 GCA_900544885.1 uncultured Phascolarctobacterium sp.
AAACTGTTGGTAGCTGCCATAGTGATGGGTGCCTTTACTTGGCTTGTTGCTGGTTGTGAACTGTTTTGGAGTAAGAATATAGCGACGATTATAGCTTTAGGTTCAGCTGTTGCTTGTTATGCATTGCTGTTGCCGCTTTTAGGTATTATTAATCGTAGCGAAATGCAGCAGCTGCCGTTAGTGAAAAAATTTTTCAAAAGTAAATAAGTAATTGATTAACAAAGAAAGAAGGGTTATCATGGGAACTATTACAATCGTTGGCTTAGGTCCTGGTGCTGCGGGCAATTTATCCTTAGAAACTATGGGCTTATTAAAGAATTGCCAACAGGTTATTTTGCGTACTGCGGTTCATCCTACTGTCAGTGAATTGGAAAAACAGGGTGTAGTTTTCAGCTCCTGCGATGATTTATACGAAAAAGGCGATTCCTTTGAAGAAGTATATGGTAATGTTGTAGCACGTGTTATGCAGGCTGCAGAAAATGGTGATGTTGTTTATGCAGTACCAGGCAGTCCGCTAGTTGCAGAAAAAACTGTAGTGATGCTGCGTGAAGCAACTAAAAAAACAGGTATTAAATTAATCATTAAACCGTCCATGAGCTTTTTGGATTTAGCATATGTCGAATTAGGTATTGACCCTATTGCCGGCTTACGTATCATTGATGCACAGGATTTTGCTGCTGCTAGTGAAGCAGGTGGTTATCCTCTGATGATTACCCAGGTATACAGTAAATTAATTGCCAGTGATTTGAAAATTACCCTGATGGATGTTTTAGATGACGATTATGTTATTTACTTCCTACGCAATCTGGGCTTGCCTGATGAAGAATGCCGTCCTGTACCTTTGTTTGAATTAGATCGTCAAGCCAATATCGACCATCTGACAAGTGTATACATTCCGCCTATTGGTGCAGATATTACTACTGCTAGTGTTGTAGAATTTGATGTACCTTCTATGGAGCAGGAGGAGGTTGTAGATGAAGCTGCTAGTGATGAAGAATATGAGGATACTGCAGCTTTTGATGATATTGACATTCAGCCATTAGTGGATGTTATGCGTACCTTGCGCGAGCCGGGAGGTTGTCCATGGGATCGTGAACAGACCTATGCATCTATCCGTCATAATATGATTGAAGAGGTATACGAATACCTGGAGGCTGTTGATGCTGATGATACAGCAGGTATGCGTGAGGAATTAGGCGATGTGCTGATGCAGGTTGTTTTCCATGCTCGTATGGCTGAAGAAGAAGGACGTTTCGATTTGCAGGATGTTATTGATGAGGTTGTTGATAAATTAATCCGTCGTCATCCTCATGTATTTGGTGAAACTCATGTTGAAAGCAGTGACGAAGTACTGCGTAACTGGGATGCTATCAAAAAAGAAGAAAAAACTGAACGCAAGCATATTTTAGATGGTGTTTCTCAAGGACTGCCGGCACTTCTGCGTGCTTATAAGGTGCAGAGCAAGGTTGCTAAGGTAGGCTTTGACTGGCCTGATTCCACCGGAGTTTGGGCAAAGGTTCAGGAAGAGCTGGGTGAATTACAGGAAGCATTGGCGGATGGTAATCATGAGGCTGCTGAAGGAGAATTAGGCGATGTACTTTTTGCTGTGGTTAATTATGCCCGTCATGAAAGAATTGAACCGGAAACTGCATTAAATGGTACTAATAATCGCTTTATCGGCCGCTTTACCTATGTGGAAGAACAGGTAGCAAAAAGTGGTAAGAGTTGGCAGGATTTTTCTTTAGCAGAGCTAGATGAATTTTGGGAAGCAAGCAAAAAATTAGAAAAAAAAGCATAATTTAATGCAGAAAAATAAATATTTTTTGCACAAAAGAACCTAAATAGGCAATAAATTTTCTAAAAAAGCTTGCAGTAAACGCGTTGAGAGTGTACAATACTATTGCTAGCAAGCGGAGCCGAGGGCTCTGAGTGCCTTATAGAATGTGCGAATCAAGATTTTAAGGAGGAAGTTTTAATGAACAAAACCGAGTTAATCGCTGCTGTTGCTGATAAAGCAGGCTTAACCAAAAAAGATGTAGAAAAGGCAATCACTGCTACTCTGGAAACCATTAAAGAGGAAGTAGCTACCGGTGGTAAAGTACAAGTAGTAGGCTTTGGTACTTTCGAAGCACGTAGCCGCAAAGAACGCATTGGTAAAAACCCGCAAACCAAGGAAGAAGTTATCATTCCTGCTGCGACCGTTCCCGCATTCAAAGCTGGTAAAGCTTTTAAAGAAATCGTAAACGCAAAATAATTTGTGTTGAAATGCCCGGCTTTGAAAGTCGGGCATTCTGTTTTTACTGTACCATTAAGGAGGTAAGCTTATGGCAAGACGCAGAAGAAAAAAGAATACGGGGTTTAAGTTCTTTATGCTTCTGTTGATTGCAGTATGCTTGGTCGTTCTTGGAAGACAGGAATACAGAATTTACCAAGTACATAAAGAACAAACCGCTACTCAGGCGCGTATCGATAAATTAAAACAAGAAAAAGCAGCCCTGGAAAAAGAACGCAGACTATTGGATGATCCTGCCTATATTGAAAAACTGGCACGTGAGGATTATAATATGGTCGGCAAAAACGAGGTGCCGCTATTTATTGTCGATGATAAAAAATAGGGCAGAACAAAACTTAAAAATTTTGTTCTGCTTTTTTGGTTGACATTGCTAATTTTTAAAGAGTATAATACAATGGTATCAAAGAATTTTTAAGGGGGATTTTTTTCTCGATGTCACTTGAAGTAGGTGCAATTGTAGAAGGTGAAGTTACAGGCATTACCAATTTTGGCGCTTTCGTCCAATTACCTGAAGGTAAAGTAGGCTTGATTCACATTTCTGAAGTTTCTAATGTTTATGTAAAAGATGTGCATGACTTTTTAAAAGAGCATGATAAGGTTAAAGTAAAGGTGCTTTCCATCGATGAACGTGGCAAAATCGGTTTGTCTATCAAACAACTGACTCCGCCTCCGGCAGCACCTGCACAAAAACCGCAACGTCCGCAAAATGAAAATCGCGAACGTCGAGGCGGTATGCGTCAGCAAAACCAAAGAACCATGCCGACTCTCTCTTTTGAGGACAAATTATCTAAATTCTTAAAAGACAGCGATGATCGCATGTTGGATTTAAAACGCAATACTGAATCTAAACGCGGTGGTCGTGGTGCCAGACGTGAAAGATAATTAATGGCAGATAAAGGGCACTCGGCAGAGTGTCCTTTGTTGCGTACAGGAGTGCTTATGCAGATAGAACCGATTGTTTTTCAAGTACAAAAGAAGCTGCGGCAGATACTGCAGCCTGAGCAAAGTTATCTTTTGGCGGTGAGTGGCGGTTCTGACAGCATGGCTTTGGCACATGCCTGTGCCTGTTTACAGCAGCAGGGCTTTGCAAGGTTTTACGTTTGCCATGTTGAACATGGACTGCGTGGTGAAGAAGCCTTGAGGGATATGCGTCAAGTACAGGAATTTTGCCGTAAGCAAAATTTAGTCTGTATTGTTGAGCACGTGGATGTAAATTCCTATGTTCAGGAGAAGCATTTATCTATAGAGGATGCTGCCCGTAAGCTGCGGTATCGTGCTTTAAGAAAGTATCAGTCTGACTATGCTTGTGCTGCCATTGTAACAGCCCATAATCTTAATGACCAGGCCGAAACAGTACTAATTAGGCTTTTGCGTGGTGCAGGACCTCAGGGCTTAGGTGGTATGTTGCAGCAGGGTGGTATGGCTTTAAGGCCTTTGTTAAGCTTTTCCCATAGTGATTTAGAAAAATATTGCCAGGTAGAGCAGCTTGCTTATTGCCATGACAGTACTAATGATGATTTAGAATATACACGTAATCGTGTGCGACATGAATTATTACCCTATCTGGAAAATAAATTTAATCCGGAAATCAAACAGGCCCTTGTGCGTCTGACGCAATTATTGCAGGAGGATGAGGCTTATTTTTCGGAGGTAGTGCAGAATTCGTGGTCGGAGGCCTGTATTGCTGAGAGCAAGAACGAAATACGCCTTAATGGGCGCGTTTTGCAGCGTTACAGCGCTGCTATACGTAAACGCATATTACGAGTCGCGTATTTTACTTTGACGCAGCAGCAGCTTGATTACGAGCGTACACAGGCTTTAGATAAATTGTGTATAACGGCGGCCGGAGGTAAGCAGGTACAGCTTCCGCATGGTATTATTGCCGTTTATAATAAAAAACAGGTTATTTTAACCGCAAAATAATTTTTAAAGGAGCTTTTTATTATGCATGACGATATTAAAACAGTTTTATTAACTAAAGAACAAATTGAAGCCCGCGTAAAAGAAATGGGTGCACAAATTACCGAAGAATACAAGGATAAAGATTTGGTAGTGATCGTACTGCTGAAGGGTGCTGCTTGGTTTGCTACCGACTTGACCCGTGCTATTGATATGCCTTTGCGTATTGACTTCATGGTTGCTTCTTCCTACGGCAACGGTACTACCACTAGCGGTAACGTTAAAGTAAAACTGGATATCAGTGAAGATATTAAAGGTAAAGATGTTCTGCTGATTGATGATATTATTGACAGCGGTCTTACCTTCGCTGCTATCAGCGATTTGCTGCGTCAATCTAAACCTGCTACTCTGAAAACCGTTGCATTGTGCGATAAAGCTGAACGTCGTATTAATGGCTTAAAGGCTGATTATGTAGGTTTCCAAATTCCGGATGAATTTGTTGTCGGCTATGGCTTAGATTATGCTGGCGATTATCGCAACCTGCCTTACATCGGTGTTCTGAAACCTTCTGTTTATGCTAGAAAATAAATAAAAGTAGTTGCTACTTTATCTTGCCTATAATATAATAGGTTCTAGTATACATTAAGTGGAAGGAGGATACGTGCTTGAATAAATTTTTTAAGAACGTACTTTTTTATCTGCTGATAATTATGGTAATTATCTGGATGTTTGATACTTATAACGAGAAAGAAGCAAAACCTGCTGATATTAGCTATACTAGTTTCATGCAGCATGTGCAGTCTGATGATATTAAACAAGTAAAGATAGTTGATAATGTTATCAGTGGTAAACTGAAAGATGGCAAAGACTTCTCTACTGTTGCTCCTAATGACACTAAGCTTGTAGAAAAGCTCGAAGCTAAGAACGTAGATATCAAAGCGGAACTGCCGCCTCAACCGCCCTGGTGGATGAGCATTTTAAGCAGTGTACTGCCGATTTTGATTATCGTAGGCTTATGGTTTATGCTGATGAACCAAGGTGGTGCTGGCGGCGGTAAAGTAATGAACTTTGGTAAAAGCCGTGCACGCCGTTATGATGAGGACAAACTGAAGATTACTTTTAAAGATGTTGCCGGTGCTGAAGAAGCTAAGCAGGAGTTGGAAGAAGTAGTCGAATTCTTAAAGAGTCCGCAAAAATACAATGAGCTGGGTGCGAAAATTCCTAAAGGCGTATTGCTGTATGGCCCTCCGGGGACTGGTAAAACGCTGCTTGCTAAGGCTGTTGCCGGTGAAGCTGGTGTACCGTTCTTTAGTATTTCCGGTTCCGACTTCGTAGAAATGTTTGTCGGTGTCGGTGCATCCCGTGTACGTGATTTGTTTGACCAAGCAAAGAAAAATGCTCCGTGCATTATCTTCATCGATGAAATCGATGCTGTCGGCCGTCAACGTGGTGCCGGCTTAGGCGGTGGTCATGATGAACGCGAACAAACTCTGAATCAGTTGTTAGTAGAAATGGATGGTTTCAGTGCTAACGAAGGCATCATTATGATTGCTGCTACTAACCGTCCTGATATTCTGGATCCTGCATTATTACGTCCCGGTCGTTTTGACCGCCAAATTGTAGTAGATCGTCCGGATATTAAAGGTCGTACTGAAATCCTGAAAGTTCATGTTAAAGGCAAGCCTGTAGGACAGGATGTTTCTTTGGACGTTATCGCTCAACGTACTCCTGGCTTTACCGGTGCTGATTTGTCTAATTTGGTTAATGAAGCAGCTCTTTTGACTGCTCGTCGTGACAAAAAGGTTATCAATATGCCGGAAATGGAAGAGGCTGCAGAACGTGTTATCATGGGACCGGAACGTAAGAGCCGTGTTATCAGTGATAAAGAAAAACGTCTGACTGCTTATCACGAAGGTGGTCATACTATCGTTGGCATGCTCCTGGAGCATACTGACCCTGTGCATAAGGTTACTATTATTCCTCGTGGTCGTGCCGGTGGTTACACCTTGAGCCTGCCTAAGGAAGATAAATACTATGCAACACGTAGTGAAATGCTTGATGAACTGAAAGTTCTTCTTGGTGGTCGTGTTGCGGAAGCATTAGTGTTGAAAGAAATTTCCAGCGGTGCAAGTAATGACTTGCAACGTGCAACTCAACTGGCACGTCAGATGATCTGCGAATATGGCATGAGTGAAAATATTGGTCCTGTAACTTTTGGTCATCACAATAACCAAGTTTTCTTAGGCCGTGATATTGCTCGCGAAAAAGATTATAGTGAGGAAGTAGCTGCTGAAATCGATAAGGAAGTACGTTCTTTTATGGAAGACGCCTATGCTGCTACTGAAAAACTGCTGAGTGAAAATATTGATAAACTCCATGTTATTGCACAAGCTTTGATGGAAAAAGAAACTTTGGATGAGGAAGAAATCAACCAATTAGTAAAATACGGTCATATTCTTTCTGCTGAAGAAAAGCTTGCTGTAGTACAACAAGCTGTTATTGATGAAGAAGAACAGCTTGCTGTTGCTGAAAAAGACACTCAACCGGCTATAGAAGAGCCTGCTGCAACCGATAAACCGCAGCAATAAACATTATAATTTCAAAAATCCGTGGTCTGTAGAGGCCACGGATTTTTTCTATATTTCTAGATCGGAAAACGCAGAAAAAATTTTTAAGAAAAATACTAATTTTTTTCTTAATTTTTATAGCATTTTTGGGAGTTTTGTAGTAAACTTTTAACACGAGTTATTTTGATTGAATAACAGAAAAAAATTTAAATCAAGAAGGGTTGTGTTATTAAGGCCATGAACGAACCAACAATGAATAGGAGCTTGAAAAATAGGCATTTACAAATGATTTCTCTGGGCGGAATCATTGGCAGCTGTTATTTTCTCGGAGCAGGTTATGCGATTGAACAAGCAGGTCCTGCGATTATCTTGTCATATTTATTTGGCGGTATTATCGTTTTCTGTGTTATGCTTTGTTTAGCAGAGTTAGCAGTAGCGAAACCTATCTCCGGATCTTTTGTCACGTATGCTAAGGAAAATATTTCCTCTACATGGGCATGCGGTGTAGGCTGGGCTTATTGGTTGAACTGGATGGCGTATGTACCATCAGAAATGATTGCGGCGGGCATCATTATGAATAATTTTGTTCCTGATGTTAGTCAGATGTGGTGGGCTATCTTTTTCGGCCTCATGGTTACCATTATCAACCTGTTTCAGGTAGGTAGTTTCGGTGAGAGTGAGTTTTGGTTATCTATCATTAAGGTTCTTGCATTAATTGCATTTTGCGTTGTAGCTGGCCTTATTGTAATGGGCGTTATCGGCACTGAAGGTTATATCGGTACTAAAATCCTGTTATCTCAGGGTGGATTTGCTCCTAATGGCTATTGGCCGATTGTGTTAACCATGGTTATTATCTTGGTTAATTTCCAGGGTACTGAAATCATTGGCTTGGCAGCTGGTGAATGTAAGGACCCGGCTAAGAGTATTCCTATTGCAGTACGTAATGTATCCTGGCGTGTTATCGCTCTATATATCATTCCTATTACTTTGCTATTGTCCATTATTCCTTGGAATAAAGCATCCTTGAATGAGAGTGTTTTTGCAGCGGCTTTGGCGGAACATGGTTTCAATGGTATGGCATCTATGATTGCTTTTGTAGTTTTAGTAGCAGGTTTCTCTTGTGCAAATTCCGGATTATATGGTGGTGCAAGAGCGTTACATGCTTTAGCAAGAATGGGAATGGCACCTTCTTTCTTAGGTCGTTTAAATAAAAATGGTATGCCGCAGAATTCTATATTAGTTTCTATATGTACTTGCTGGTTAGTAATTCTGCTTTATACATTCAATCCTGATTCCACATTATACACTTATTTGTTAGCTGTTTCTGGTTTTACAGGTGCTATGGCTTGGATATCGGTTTGCTGGAGTCAGTATAATTTCCGTAGACATATGATTAAAGAAGGATTGGAACACACTTTGAAATATAAGACTCCGTTCTTTCCCTATGTTACTTGTTTTGGTATTTGGGCGCAGGTATTCTGTTTGGCAGTAATTATTTTTACTCCTGATTTGCGTAGTACATTATATGTTGGACTGCCCATGTTGATTTTGCCCATGGTTTGGTATCGTTGGCGTAAACGTCGTCGTTCTTTACATGAAGCAAAGATGCATATGGGTGCTGCTAATGTGCATAAGTCTTAAAATAATAAATTTTAATTAAAACTTTAAACTGTATCTTTAAAGGTTCTTGATGTAGCTTTTAAAGATACAGTTTTTTTCTGCTTTAAATTATTGTTTCTGGTGCTCTTGACTTTTGGTTAACCTAGTGGTAATCTTTCCATAATAATACTATGTATAATTGTGCTTATTGAGATATATTTGCATATTGTTTGGAGGAATTTGTATGCGTAAAAAGATATTGGAGCTTTTGAGAAAAAGCGGTGAAAGACCTTTATCCGGTGAAGAAATTTCCCGTCAATTAGAGGTTTCTCGTACTGCAATTTGGAAGCATATCCAAACTTTGAAAAACGAGGGTTATGATATTGAATCAGTACCGAAAAAAGGCTATATCTTAAAAGAATCTCCTAACAGACTCTTTCCTCAGGAAATTCTTTCTCGTTTACAAACAAGATGGTTAGGGCATAATATTTGTTATCGTGATAGTATTGATTCTACTAATACATTAGCTAAAGGTTTGGCAAATGAAGAATGCCCTAACGGCTTAGTGGTAGTAGCAGAAGAACAAGGTGCCGGCAAGGGACGTTTGTCACGTGGATGGATTTCTCCGTATGCTAAAGGTATTTGGTTTTCTGTAGTGCTGAAACCGCCGTTTTTGCCGCAAGAAGCTTCTAAATGTACTTTGTTAGCAGCTGTGGCTGTTGTCAAAGCTGTTAATAAAATTGCCGGTGTACACGCTGCGATTAAATGGCCTAATGATATTCTGCTGATGGGACGTAAGCTTGTAGGCATTCTGACAGAAATGAACGCAGAGTTCGGTCATATTAATTATGTGGTTATCGGTACTGGTATTAATACTAATGCTACTCCTGATGATTATCCTGAAGATGTAAAGGATATTGCTGTTTCTGTGGCTGATGCTGCTACTGAACAGTTTACTCGTGTAGATCTTTTGTGCGATATTTTGAAAAATATGGAGGATTTATACGAAAAGGCCTTGTTAGACGGCTTTGCTCCTATTCTGGAGGAATGGCGTAAATATTCCTGTACTTTAGGTCAGGAAGTTAAAGTTATGGCTCCTGATTGCACTTACTTCGGTAAGGCAGAGGATATTGATGAAGATGGTTTATTAATTGTCCGCAAAGTTGACGGCACTTTGGAAAAGGTTATGGCAGGCGATGTATCTATTCGTCCGGCTGCAGCTAAGAATGGTGCATATGAATAATTTCTTGCAATATTTCTTGCAATATCTGAACTTTGTGGTAAAATAAAAAAGGCTTTGAGCCTTATTTTACAAGCGGAAAGCGATTTCCGAGGAGGAACAATAATGTTACTTGTACTTGATGTAGGCAATACCAATATCGTTGCAGGTGTATTTGATGATCAAACATTAAAGGTACACTGGCGTTTTTCTACTGACCGTTCTAAAACCGCTGATGAATTTGGTATTATGCTGCGCAGCATGTTTGATTATAGCGACGTAACTATGGATAATATCTCTTCTGTTATTATTTCCAGTGTAGTGCCGCCGGTGCTGATTCCGTTGTGTCATATGTGTGAGCGTTATTTAGGACTGAAACCTATGGTTGTCGGCCCTGGTATCAAAAATGGTATTTTCATCCGTTATGATAATCCTAAAGAAGTTGGTGCGGACCGTATCGTTAATGCTGTTGCTGCTTTTAATAAGTACAGTCATCTTGGCAGACCGATGATTATTCTTGATTTCGGCACTGCTAATACTTTCTGTGCATTGCTGCCTACCGGCGAATATCTTGGTGGTGCTATCGCCCCCGGCATCGGTATTTCTACCGAAGCATTATTCCAACGTGCAGCTAAGCTGCCGCGTATCGAGCTGGTAAAACCGAAAAATGTTATTTGCCGTAATACTGTAAGTTCTATGCAGGCAGGTGCTATTTATGGTTTTGTCGGCCAGATGGAGGGCATTATCAATAACATGAAGAAGGAGCTTGGCGGTGACGCTTTTGTTATTGCTACTGGCGGTTTCGCTAATGCTATGGCTGCTGAATCTGATGTCATTGATGTTGTTGAGCCGTTCCTAACTTTAGACGGCCTGCGTATTTTATACGAAAAAAACGCTAAATAAAATTTAGAAAACTTTCTGTTTTCGCAATTACAAGCCCGCTGGAGAGCGGGCTTTTTTGTACAAAGATTAAAATAGATTGATAAGGAGAAATTAGATGCAGATTGGCAAACTGAAATTAGATGCTCCTTTAGTATTGGCACCGATGGCGGGAATTACTGATTTACCATTCCGCTTAATCTGCCGCCGTTTAGGTTGCGGGATGACTGTATCAGAAATGGTTAGTGCTAAAGGCTTGTTATATAAAAATGTTAAAACTACAGAAATGCTGCGTATAGATGAAGGAGAACGTCCGACTGCTATTCAATTATTCGGTAGTGTGCCGAAGGAATTGGCCGAAGCGGCGAAAATTGTAGAAGCGAGCGGTGCCGATATGATTGATTTCAATATGGGCTGCCCGGTTGCTAAAATAGTTAATAATGGTGAAGGTTCTGCCTTAATGAAAAATTCTCAATTGGCATATGAGATTTTGGCGGCAATGTTAGATGCGGTGCAGATTCCTGTAACGGTTAAATTCCGTGCCGGCTGGGATGATAATCATCGTAATGCTGTAGAAATTGCTCAAGCTGCAGAACGTGCCGGTGTATCCTGCGTAGCTGTTCATGGACGCACACGTCAACAGTTTTATGAAGGTAAGGCTGATTGGAATATCATCCGCGAGGTAAAGGAGAACGTAAAGATTCCTGTGTTCGGTAATGGTGATATTTTTACTGTGGATGATGGACTACGTATGCTTGAGGAAACTGGTGTAGATGGGTTGATGATTGGTCGTGGTGCTGATGGTAATCCGTGGATTTTTCAGCAGCTGAAAGCAGTTTTGGCAGGAGAAAAGCAAACTGTGGCACCTACTATTGATGAACGTCTTGATTTAGCCGCGGAGCATTTGCAGATGCTTATAGATTATAAGGGGGAATATATTTCTATTAAGGAAATGCGTCGTCATATTTCTGCCTATCTGAAAGGAATGCCACATGCGGCAGAATTCCGTGGCCGTTTCCATAAAATTGATACTCAGGTGGATTTCCTACAGTTGCTAGCAGAGTACCGTCAATGTGCTAAGGAATACTATGAGTCCGAAAAACATTTTAGGGATATTATTGTAGAAGCTAACTAAATATGTTAAAATAGTACTTTGTAAAAGAAGCATTTAGGGAGTTTAAACATGGAAGTAAGCACAGAAACGAAGCACATAGTAAGCGTCAGTTTAGGATCTTCTAAACGTGATGCTAACGCTGTTTTAGAACTTGGCGGACAAAAAATTTCTATTGAACGTCGAGGAACTGACGGCGATTTCAAAAAAGCTCGTCAAATGATGGAAGCATATGATGGTAAGGTTGATGCCATTGGTTTAGGTGGTACTGATTTATACGTTTATGCAGGCAAAAAGCGCTATACTTTTCGTGAATCTGCAAGATTGATTGCCGGTGTAAAGAAGACGCCGGTTTTAGACGGCAGTGGTTTAAAAAATTCACTGGAACGTAAGCTGATCCGTACTTTGGCTGCTGGGGGCGAAGTTCCTATTAAGGGGAGCAAGGTATTATTAGTTTGCGGTGTAGATCGTTTCGGCATGGCTGAAGCCTTGCAGGAGGCAGGTGCAGATGTAATGTTCGGCGATTTGATTTTTGGCTTGAATGTTAATAAACCGCTGTATTCTTTAAAGGCCTTATCCTGGTGGGCAGCTTTATTGGCACCGATTGTTACTAAGTTGCCGGTAAGCTTGTTCTACCCTATGGGGAAAGAACAAGAGGTACGTGTTGTCCGACATCCGGAATATTTTTTACAAAACGATATTATTGCTGGTGATTTTCATTATATAAAAAAATTTATGCCTGAATATTTGCCAGGAAAAATTATTATTACCAATACTGTTACCGCTGCAGATCGCAAGATGCTTAAGCATGCGGGGATTAAGATGCTGATAACGACGACGCCGTGCATTGAGGGCCGTAGTTTTGGAACTAATGTTATGGAAGCTATGTTGGTCGCTTTGCATGGAGCTCAGAAGCCGTTGTCTGCTGATGAGTATCTAAAGCTTTTAGAGCATTATCATATAGAATCTTCTGTAGAGTATTTTGGTACGGAGGAGTAGTTAAGAAGCATGGAAAAATTTGCTTTTATCATCCATCCGCTGTCTATTGCGGATATGGAGCATTTATCACCAATTATGAAATATATACCGGCATCTATCATTGAAGCCGGTCTGAAGATGAAAAAACCTTTTAAGGTTTCTCATATTACAGGTGTCAAAAGCCCTTATGCAGAAGCAGAAGGCTGGTTCATCGGTTGTCCTTTAACTGCTAAGCAGATGGTGGAGCTGCCGGAAGAATTTGTTATGGACCGTATTATTGAATCAGGTAAGGTAGCCCAAGAATTAGGTGCAAAGATTGTCGGTTTAGGTGCATTTACATCTATCGTCGGTGATGCCGGTATTACTGTAGCCAAGAATCTTGATATTGCTGTAACATCAGGAAACAGCTATACTGTGGCAACTGCGATTATGGGTACTAAGCAGGCAGCACAGCTGATGGGCAAGGATTTAAAAGAATGTCGTGCTGTTGTTGTAGGCGCGACAGGTTCTATCGGCGCTGCCTCTACACGTTTGCTGGCGAAAGAGGTTAAGCATATTACTTTAGTAGCACGTCATCGCGGACGTTTAGAAGAGTTAGCTCAGGAGTTGATTGAACAAAATCATTGCGAGGTTGAAATAAGCCAAGATATTCATGCTGTGTTAAAACAAGCAGATATCGTTATTACTGTAACAAGTGCTTTAGATTTTCTGATTGAGCCGGATGACTTGAAGCCAGGTGCTGTAGTTTGCGATGTTGCCCGTCCGCGCAATGTTTCTCGTGAGGTTTCTCTGAAACGTAATGATGTGTTAGTTATTGAAGGCGGTGTTATCAATGTTCCTGGTGATGTTGATTTCCACTTTAATTTCGGTTTTCCGCCGCATACTTCTTATGCCTGCATGTCTGAAACCATGATTCTGGCTTTGGACGGACGTTATGAAAACTTCTCTCTGGGACGTAATCTTGATATCAACAAAGTAAATCTGATTTCTAAATTAGCTGATAAACATCATTTTACTTTGGCAGGCTTCCGTAATTTTGAACGTGCGATTTCTGCAGAGCATATCGAGGAAGTAAGAAGAAATGCTGAACTGGCATTGGCGATGCATGGCTGCTGATGTTGACAAGCAATTCTAATAAAGCTTATAATTGAATTTAGAACTGAATATTTTCATTAATTTTATAATAAAGGAGCAGGAAGATGGCTAATAAAGAAACAATTTTAACAGCTGAAGGTCTTAAAAGATTAGAAGAAGAATTAGAGAATTATCGTACAGTCCGCCGTCAAGAGGTTGCAGAACGTTTGAAAGTCGCTATTTCGTATGGTGATATCAGCGAAAACTCCGAATATGATGACGCTAAGAGTGAGCAGGCATTCATCGAAGGCCGTATTTTGGAATTGGAGCAGATGATTAAAACTGCTACTATCATCGATGATTCTGCAAGCAAAAAATCCGGCTTGGTATCTTTAGGTTCTACTGTTCTTTTAAAAGACGTAGAAACCGGTGAAGAAGAAACTTACACCATCGTTGGTACCACCGAAGCAGATCCGTTCAAAAATCGTATTTCTAACGAATCTCCTGTAGGCAGTGCAATTCTTGGCCATAAAGTACATACTGTTGTAATTGCTAATACTCCTGCAGGCGAATTATCTTACGAAATTATGGAAATCAAATAAGGGGAGCAGAAAAGATGGCAGAAGCAAAAAATAACCATGTTGAAGATGCTGCAGTGCTCAACGAAACTGAAATCAACGAGCAAATGCAGAACCGCATTGACAAAATGCACAAAATCGAAGAAAAAGGCTGGTTGCCTTTTGGTCATAGATTCGAATATACTCATCGTTCCGCTGACATCAATGAACAATTTGATGCATTAGCAGAAGCTGAAAGTGAAGTGAAAATGTCCGGTCGTATTATGGCTATCCGTGGCCATGGTAAAACCTGCTTCATGGATATGCAGGATAAAACCGGTCGTATCCAAGTATATGTACGTAAAGATGTTTTAGGCGAAGAAAATTATTCTTTGATTAAACTGCTGGATATCGGCGATACTGTTGGTGTTACCGGTAGCGTATTCCGTACTCATATGGGCGAAGTTTCTATTAAAGCTCATGCTATTGAAATCCTGTCTAAAGCTTTGCGTCCTCTGCCGGAAAAATGGCATGGCCTGAAAGACGTTGAAACACGTTATCGTCAACGTTATGTAGACTTAATCGTAAATCCTGAAGTTCGTGATACTTTCGTAAAACGTTCTCAAATCATTAAGAGCGTACGTGAAGTACTGGACAGTCATGATTTTCTGGAGGTTGAAACTCCTATTCTGAATACTATTGCCGGCGGTGCTGCTGCACGTCCTTTTGTAAGTTACCATAACACTTTGGACATGCAAGTATATATGCGTATTGCTCCGGAATTATATTTGAAACGCTTAATTGTTGGCGGTATGGACCGTGTTTACGAATTAGGTCGTGTATTCCGTAACGAAGGCATTGATAACAGACATAACCCTGAATTTACCAGTGTTGAAATTTATCAAGCATTCGCTGATTATCGTGACATGATGGATTTAACCGAAGAAATCGTAGTTAAAACCGCTATGAAAGTATTGGGTACTACTAAAATCAATTATGAAGGTACTGAAATTGAATTGGCTGCTCCCTGGAAACGCATGACCATGATTGAAGCAGTTAAAGAATATTCCGGTAAAGACTTCACCAATGTAACTGATATTGAAGAAGCACGTGCGATGGCTAAAGAATTAAATGTAGCTATTGAACCGAGCTTTGGTATCGGCAAAATCATCAATGCTTGCTTCGAAGAATATGTAGAAGACAAGCTGATTCAACCTACATTCATTACCGGTCATCCGAAAGAAATTTCTCCGTTGGCTAAATCCAGCCAAGAAAATCCGGAAATTACCGATCGTTTTGAAGCTTATATCTATGCACGTGAAATCTGTAACGGTTTCACCGAATTGAATGATCCTATTGATCAAAAAGAACGTTTCATGAAACAAGTGGAAGAACGTGCTGCAGGTGATGAAGAAGCTAACATGATGGATGAAGATTTCGTTCATGCATTGGAATATGGTCTGCCTCCTACAGGTGGTTTGGGTATCGGTATCGATCGTTTAGTAATGTTCTTAACTAATAGCTCTACTATTCGTGATGTATTGTTCTTCCCGACTATGAAACCGCTTAAAGGTGAAGGTCATGCTGAAGAAGTTAAAGTTGAACAACACGCAGAAACTATGAATGTTCCGGAATCTACTGCTATTGATTTTTCTAAAGTAAAAATTGAACCGTTGTTCCAAGACTTCGTTGATTTTGAAACTTTTGCTAAATCTGATTTCCGTGTAGTAAAAGTTGAAGCGTGTGAAGCTGTTCCTAAATCTAAAAAATTATTGAGATTTACCCTGAATGATGGTACTGAAAGAAGACGTACTATTTTAAGTGGTATTCATGGATATTATGAACCTGAAGAATTAGTTGGCAAAACCTGTGTGGCTATCACTAATTTGCCACCGAGAAAAATGATGGGCGTTGATTCTGAAGGTATGTTGATTTCTGCAGTTTATGAAAATGATGGAAAAGAAGGGTTAAATCTTTTGATGCTTGATCCGCATATTCCTGCTGGCGCGAAATTGTATTAATTTAATAAAAAAATAATTTATTTTAAGCACTATGCTGAGAAGTTTTCTTATGCATAGTGCTTTTTTTACGCTTTTTTTATGCCCTAGGGGAAGATTTTGACAGATTTTTTACAAGCTTTCGGGTTAAAATAAAGGCAACAAAGAAAGTTAGTGTTTTAGACATTTGTGATAAGGAGATAAAAAATGATAGTTTTTGAAAATGTTGACAAAGCATATAAAAACAAACAAGTTTTAACCAATGTCAATCTGACCATTAATAGTGGAGAATTTATGGTATTAATAGGTTCTTCCGGATGTGGCAAAACAACTTTACTTAAATCTATTAATAAGTTGCATTCGATTAATGGCGGTAGTATAAAGATTGATGGTGTGCCTATTGAAAATCAAGATAGTATTAAAATTAGAAGACGTATTGGTTATGTCGTTCAGGATGCAGGATTGTTTCCGCATTTAACTGTTGCAGAAAATATCAGTACTGTATTAAAAATCAATGAATACCCGCAAGAAAAGATTGCCGCACATATTGATGAGTTGCTGGAGATGGTAGAATTAGAGCCTGCAGCTTACAGAGATTTATATCCTAGTCAATTGTCGGGCGGTCAGCGTCAACGTGTCGGTGTTGCTCGTGCCTTTGCAACTGACCCGGAGATTATTCTTATGGATGAACCGTTTAGTGCCTTAGATCCTGTTACACGTAGCGATTTACAGGATGAAGTGGTTAAACTACAAAAGCAATTGCAGAAAACAGTAGTCTTTGTTACTCATGATATGGATGAAGCCATTAAGATGGCTGATAGAATTTGTGTTATTCAAAATGGACGTATTGTTCAATGTGATACTGCGGAAAATATTTTAAAGCATCCTGCCAATGATTACGTTAAATTGTTTATAGGGCAGAACCGCTTATGGTCCAACCCTGATTTTATAAAAGCTAAGGACATTATGCTGAAGAATCCTTGTCGTATATCTGCTAATAGAACTGTTATCCAAGCTTTGCAAGTTATGAACCATGCTCGTGTCGATAGTGTCTTGGTAACAGACAATAATAAGTTTAAAGGTATTGTTTGGTTAGAGGATTTAAAGAACTTTGAAAAATATAACAGTCCTTTAGAAGATTTTATTTCTGAAGATTATCATGCAGTAAACGAAGAAACTTCACTGAAGGATATAGTTAATACTGTTAATTACGAATATTTCGGTATTATTCCTGTATTGAATGATAATCAAGAATTATGCGGTTTCCTAACAAAGAGCAGATTGCTTGCTGTATTGAGCCGCCAATATCAGAATGCTAACGTGCAAAGAGGAGGAGCATTAGCGTGAGTAGTTTTATCAGCTTATTTTTAGAGAAGTATCCTGAAGTCTGGATGCGTTTTATGGAGCACATGAATCTTACAACCATGGCAGTTTTTCTAGCGGTGTTGATTGGTGTTCCCTTAGGTATTGCGATTACTAAAAATAAACAGGCTTCTAAACTAGTTATCGGGATTGCTAATCTGTTGCAAAGTATTCCCTGCATCGCCTTGTTAGCCTTTGCAGTACCATTCTTAGGTATCGGCGAAAAACCGGCAATTATGATGGTTATTGTATATGCTTTATTACCTATCATTAAAAATACTTTTACAGGTATCAGCGGTATAGATCAGCGCACCTTAGAGGCTGCTGATGGTATTGGCCTTTCTCAATGGCAGAAACTGTTTAAAGTTGAATTACCTCTGGCGATGCCTTATATTATGGCAGGCATTCGTATTAGTACTGTTGCTGCTGTAGGTAATATGACTATTGCTGCTTTTGCCGGTGCCGGCGGTTTAGGTTGGTTTATCAATATGGGCTTAATTGGCTTAAATTTGAATATGGTGCTTTTAGGTGCTATTCCTGCTTCTTTGTTGGCACTTTTGATTGACTATATGCTGGCAGAAGCAGAGGTTATGCTTGTACCGGAAGGATTGAAGCCCAACGAGGAAATTGCCGCTGTTGGTGAAAGAGGTCATAGATTCCAAAAGGTAGTTGTTTCTTTGCTGTGTTGCTTTTTGGTACTGTTGCCATTAGGTGTACAGGGTTATAATTATTACAAGGATGCTACACAGAAAAAAATTGTTATCGGTACTTCTAATTTTACTGAGGTCTTTATCCTTGGTTATATGTATGAGGATATGATTGAGCATTATACTGATTTGAAAGTAGAAAGACGCTTTAATTTAAATGGTGCTGATTTCTGTTATAGTGCCTTGAAAAATGATAATATTGATACCTTTGTAGAATATACCGGTACTGCATTGATGAACTTCTGCAAGCTGCCGATGTCTTCTGATTCTGATAAGGTATATAACCAAGTGTATGATACCTTGCTTTCTAAAGATAATGTAGTTACTTCTAAACCATTAGGTTTCAATAATACTTATGTTTTGAGTGTGCGTCCTGAATTTGCCCAACAACATAATTTAAAGAAAATGAGTGATTTGCTTGCTATTTCTGATACTCTGTCTTTAGGCTGTACTGCTGAATTTATGCAGAGAGAGGATGCACTGCCTGGCTTGGAAAAACGTTTCGGTACTAAATTTAAAGATGTTAAGGCTCTAGATGCTACTATCAGATATCAGGCCGTGGCTAATGGCGAAGTAGATGTTGTTGATGCATTCTCTACGGATGCTTTATTGAAAAAATTGAATTTGCAGGGATTACCTGATGATGTGCATTTTTTCCCGCCGTTCTACGCTGTTTCTTTTACCCGTGGAGAGGTTTTAGAGAAGAATCCTGAGTTGAAAGACGTATTCCATAAATTAGAAGGCCAGATCAGCGATGAAGATATGCGTGGCTTAAACTATGCTGTCGATGTCGAAGGTCGTGATGCTCATGAGGTTGCCCATGAATTTTTAGTACGCAAAGGCTTGCTGCCTAAATAAAGAAAAGGGGGCATAGGTTATGCCTATGGCTTTGCTGAAACAATGCTTTAGCCCGCGTTGTGCGGGCTATCTAGTCCTTGGTTCACTTATTTATTCTATTGGTTTTAATATTTTTATCCTCCCGTGCAATTTGTACACGGGAGGCTTTTTGGGTATTACTCAGCTTTTATGTGCTTTTTTGGAATGGCTCGGTGGTATTTTTAGTGAAAGCAGCGGTTATACCGGTATCATGTATTTCCTGATTAATATTCCGCTTTTTCTGATGGCATATAAGGTTTTCGGTCATGTCTTTATCTTAAAATCTATTTTTGGTGTAGGGCTATATAGTTTGTTTTTAAGTATTATTCCGATACCTGATCATAATTATCTGCCTGATATGGTAAGTGCTTGTGTAGCCGGTGGTGTTTTATGTGGCATAGGTATTGCGTTAACCTTGCTTTCCAAAGGCAGTGGTGGCGGTGAGGAAATTTTAGGCTTATTGATGATGCAGAAGTATCGCAATATGACTGTTGGTAAGCTGACTAATATTATCAATATTTTTGTCTTTGCTATCTGCGCTTATGTGTATAGTGTTTCTGTAGCTGTTTATTCTGCTTTTTTTGCTGTTGTTACTGCAGTAGTATTAGATAAAGTACATTTTCCGAGTATTACTGTGACTATGCTTATTATTAGCAAAAAGGATGGTATTGAGAATATTGTTTTTGAGAATGTCCATAGAGGTGTTACGCGAATAAAAGGCGTAGGTGCTTACAGTGGTGAAGAAACCAATATTCTTTTGACTGTTTTATCGAAAGCAGAGGCAAATAATGTTCGCAGAAAGCTAGCAGAATATGATGAGAATGTTTTTATTATTGAAGATGAAAATGTTTCTGTTTTAGGTAATTTTCAACGCCGTTTATAAGGAAAACAAGCAGAAAAAAGTAAAAAAATAGCACTTTTTTTATAAAATTTTTGTGCCCGAAAAACGGCATATTTGATATACTTTATTTGTCAACTTATCCGTGCGTATCACGAAAAAAAGCAAAAAAACTTCAAA
>UQWU01000032.1 GCA_900544885.1 uncultured Phascolarctobacterium sp.
GAAATAAAATATTAATCTTTTAGTAAATAAAAAAAGTCGCTATTACTAGCGACTTCACAAACATTTTACAACTGTAGTTTATTTTTTGCGTGTTTCTAATAAAATTATTTTAACTTTACTTTGTGTATCTATTAACATAGCAAAACGCAGCTTCTGTTTCTTTGCATCCTGCCAATTATATTCATACAGCACGCCTTCTTTTAGATAAGCAACTCCGTCCGGAATACCATATTGACCAACGGCACGACCTGCACTATCGCCAACGCTTACGGCACGCATTGTTACAAACAATTGGTCGGTAATAATGATTGACTGCACAGTCCGCTTCCGTTTATCAACTCCTATTACCACACTAGGGTAAACATATTGTAAACGTTTGCTTTTTTTATCATAACTAGTCTTAACCAGCTTGCCTAAATAAGCTTCCGCAGCTTTTTCATCAAATTTGCCGCCCAAAATAGCATAACCTAAAACAAAATCTTCCTCGGTCAAACTTTCTTTATGACCACGAGCTACAAAAGGAGCATAGATATACCCCTCTACACCATCAGCATCAGCTTTCAGCCAATCATTTTCTTGTCCCAAAACACGCAGAAGTGAATGATGGCTCAAAACTTTTAATACACTACCAGTTTTAGGTGCATTACGAAAATTAATATCATCGCCTGTAACAACTAAAAAATCACCTTGCTCATAACCCTTAATCTTTTCGCCAGTATAATAACGCTCTTCAGCTAATACACTGCTTTGCAGAGATAAAAGTAGCATCAGCACTACTAAGATTATTTTCTTCATTCTAGCTAACTCCTTAAAAAAATATTCACGTCCGCAACTTAGCAAACGTGAATATTATATCATATTTTATTGCAATTTAGCACTTTTACTCAACGAAAAAGCTCCGGATACGCAGCTTTAGCCATTTCCTCCGCCGCTTTTACAGTATATTGGGAAGTGCTGTATAGATAATTATCATGCAAACGCACTACTTTATTATTTTTTACCGCACTAATATTTTTATATACAGGATTATTAATGATTTTCAAGCGGAATTTTTCCGGATCGCCCTTTTTACTATAATCCCAACTCGGAGTAATAATCATATCAGGATTCAGTTCCAACATTTTTTCTTCTGATAAATTGCTTTGATACGGAATATCAATGCCTTCTAAAACACTGCGCAATCCTGCATAATAGCATAAATCAGCAAAAGTACCCTTGGCTGCTAAAGGTCCTGTAAACGATAAGCATAGTACTTTCAAACGCTTATCCTCGGGCACAACAGCAGTAACCTTATTGCATACTGATTCCAGCTTAGCCTTTAAATCACCTGCCAGCTTATCACCAGCCTGCGTTTCACCTGTTACAGCACCGATTTCTTTAATAAAGCCATAGATATCTTTAATATTCGTCGGTGTATGACAGACATAAACCTTTAACCCTGCACTACGCATCCCGCGGATGGGCTGCAAATCATAATCGGGCAGAATTACTAAATCAGGCTGCAAAGCCAAAATTCCTTCCAGATTCAAGGTATTGACACGCTGTTTTACTGCTTTTGTCTTTTCTCCTGCACTACAAATGCTAGGGTCGTCAGCCATGGCAGAAAGTGCTGCAATACGCTTATTATCAACCACATCCAGTAAAATCTCATCTACCGAAACATTCAGACTGACAATACGCTGCGGTTTTTCGTAAAAGGACAACTTAGTGCCTGTGGCATCAGTAACAGTATACAAAACATCACCACTCTTTTTTGCCTGTTGCCTTTGTGGTCCGCATCCAGTTAAAACTACTAACAACAATAAGCTTAGTACGAAAAATATGTATCGATAACTTTTCATTTGCATGCTTCCAATTGAATGGACAGTTCTTCTTGCAGATTTTTTAAGCTGTCATAGCCCACTTCATGTACTACATATAAAGGATTAATGGTTTCTAAAATCTGCTTAGCAGCTTTAGTATGGAACGGTTTATGCTGATCGATAGAAGTAACATGACGCCAAATAGTTTCCATGGATAAATCTTCAGGAACCTGATGGGACAGATTGCGTTGATAAGAGCCGGATAAAGAACAGCTTAAATGTACACCCTTAACTAATTCGCCATACTCGCCTAATTTATCAAAAACGCGGCAAACATAATCCGCACCCTCGGCTTCATTCTTCAAACGGATATTGGTATTCATCAGATGACCGGTATCGAGCATAATCCCTACATTTTTACGCTCAATACGTTCAAAGAAATAACGCACATTACGTACATCTGTCAGACGTAAGCCCGGCCACCACAGATTTTCAAATAAAACAGTAGTATCATGCGGAATTTCATCAGCAACAGCGTTGAATACATCAGCAGCGGCAGTCAGTACCTCACGGTCGCTGTAATTAAATTCATAAGTGAAGATTTCTTCATTATTGGCCTCAGCGATATGCCAAACAAGATATTCCGGAGTTTCTGCCATAGAAGCACCGATATTACGACGGATAACTGACAGCCATTCATCACAGCTCATCGCATCCTTGAAATATTTATTACGCTCACGGATATTGCGGAATTGTTGTTTCAAACGTTTAGCCTTTTTCAGCCAGAAATCCATCCAGTACGGCCAGTAATTTAAATGTACACCTACAGTCAAATCTTTATATTTGCTTACTTCCGGTTCTAATTTGTAAACAAATTGTTCAATACCGTCAACACCCATTTTTTCAACAATCTCGGGGAGAGTTACGCCTAATTGCTGTAATTCATTTTCGTACCAGTCAATAGCGCAATAATTAAATACTTGTTTTGCCATTCTTCAATCCATCCCTTCCTAGATATACGTGAAAGAAAAATCTGCTGTAAATTTCTTGTATAATACCAATGAATTTGTATTTATTTGAACAAAAAAGACTGTAAGCATGCTACAGTCTAAAAATACAGATAGTCCCGCCCACGCAATATAAAAGCTTCTCATCCAGCTCGTAATTCGCAAGCACACGGACTTCATCAAGCAGCGGCACCCTGGCTCGGCTCCCTGTTCATCGGCACCTTGCGAAGGTTATCGCCAACAAACTCCCCTTACAGTTGCGGTACAGCTTCGGAATTCCACCGAATTTCCCTCTGCCCAAAACATTTTTGATTTTATGATATTAAATACATACAACTTACAAAAGTTAATTTGAGAATTTGTCTTAATATCATTGTATTTCATTATACCATTATTTCGCGTTTTTGACAAGAAAGAAGATAGCAAGAAACGCCAGCGAAAATAAAATTCACTGACGTTTCTTAAACAGCTTTCACTATATTCTTATATTCTTTTTATTATTTATTGCTACTAATTCTTAGTCCTGCGGATAGAAGCCGGAGGGTGCATAATCCAGATTGATAAGGATATTTTTCATCTGGGTATAATGCTCTAAGATAACCTTATGAGTTTCGCGTCCGATGCCGGAGGTTTTGTAACCACCGAAAGGAGCACCTTCAGGAATCTGGTTATAGGTATTAACCCACATACGACCGGTTTCAACAGCTTGTGCCACACGCAATGCTCTATTGATATCTTTAGTCCATACAGCACCGCCAAGACCATATTCACTATCATTAGCCATCGCAATAACTTCTGCTTCATCATGGAATTTGATAACTACTGCCACAGGACCAAAAATTTCTTCTTGTGCTACGCGCATATCGTTGGTAACGTTGGTAATCAAAGTAGGTTTAACAAAAGCACCCTTAGCCAGTTCGCCATCTACAGCACGTTCACCACCGCAAGCAATGGTAGCACCTTCTGCTTTGGCAATTTCGATATAGCTGAGAATTTTTTCCACTTGTGCTGCATTGATTTGTGCGCCCATTTGTGTATCTTCATTCCAAGGCATACCAACTTTTACTTTATTGAATGCCTTTACTAAAGCAGGAACAAATTTGTCATAAATGGTATCTTGTACAAAGATACGGCTGCCGGCGCAGCAAACCTGACCTTGGTTAAAGAGAATACCCAGTTGTGCACCATCGATAGCTTGGTCAAAATCGCAATCGTCAAAGTAGATATTGGCACTCTTACCACCCAGTTCCAAAGTTGCCGGGATAATGCGTTCAGCAGCTGCTAAAGCCACATTACGACCAACTTCAGTAGACCCGGTGAAGGCTAATTTAGCAAAGCCCTTATGCTCTAACATATATTGACCAGCCTTAGAACCTGCACCGGTGATAACATTGAATACACCTGCCGGCAGAACACCGTCAATCAAGCGGGCAAATTCCAGAATAGACAGGCTAGCTTCTTTAGATGGCTTCAGTACAGTGCAATCGCCTGCTGCCAGTACCGGTGCCAATTTCCAAGCTGCCATGAGGAACGGGAAGTTCCAAGGAATAATCTGACCTACAACACCGATAGGCTCACGCAAAATCAAGGATAAATATTTACCTTGCAAAACACTTGCATGACCTTCATCTGCTAAAATGCAGCCAGCAAAATAACGGAAGTGCTGTGCAGCCATCGGAATATCCACATTCATAGTTTCACGGATGGGTTTGCCGTTATCCATGCTTTCTACCATTGCTAAATGTTCTTTATTAGCGTCGATAATATCAGCAATCTTATTTAAAAGTGCCGCACGTTCTTGCGGAGTGGTTTTCTTCCAAGTTTTAAAGGCAGCCCAAGCAGCATCAACTGCTTTATCCACATCTTCACGTGCTGCTTGCGCACATAATGCTAAGAAACTACCGTCTGCAGGGCTATCAGCTTCATAAGTAGCATTACCTGCAGCAGATACCCATTGACCATTGATGTATAAATCATATTGTTTTTGTAATTGAACTTTTTCCATTAGTGTAATTCCTCCCATAAATTTTTTACCATTTTTACAACATTCCACAGTTACTACTGTGTATTTACATATCAGCAACTTGCATTTGCTCAACAGTATTTTTAGCAAGTACTTTAGAAAATGGTAATTGAGCCATCAGCTTCAATATAAGTAATATTGCAAATTGGTGATTGCAAAGTACAAAGTAAAAATTACCTTTACCAATCGCAGTTTGAAGTTGCAAGTTTGAATTTGCAACTTTGAAGTTTTCAGCTCTTGTTTATCCGATGTGCCCATTGTATAATAAAAATGGTTCTACCTAAAGCTCCAAAACATAAAAATATTATAGAACCAAAGAGGTATATATGCTTACTTATGATTTACAAAAACGTGGCACCCTGCCACTTTACGATTATTTATATCAATGCATCCGACAGGACATTATCGACGGCAAGCTTACTAGTGGCGAAAAACTGCCTTCTAAACGCTCCCTTGCCCAACATCTAAACGTCGGCCTGATTACTGTCGCCAACGCCTATGCCCAACTAGCCGTAGAGGGCTATATCACCTCTATCGAAAAAAAAGGCTATTTTGTCGAGAATATCAGCAACTATCGCAGTAAAAAAAGCGTTTCCATGTGCCATCTGCCCGAACAGCCGGAACAAGAATATGCTGCTGATTTCAAAGCCAATCGCATCAGCTTAAAAAACTTTCCCTTGGCAACTTGGAATAAGCTGATGCGGGAAACACTCTCCTTGCATAACGAAAATCTCCTAAAAACTGTCCCCTACAACGGCTTATACGAATTACGTAAGGCCATTGCTGATTATTTATTAAATAACCGTGCTATGGAAGTAAATCCTGCACAAATCATTATCGGTGCCGGGACAGAATATCTTTATAGCCGTCTGATGCAGCTTTTCGGCAGAGCCTGCACCTTTGCCATTGAAGATCCAGGCTACAAAAAATTTGCCTCCATTTCCGCCAGCTTCGGTAATCCTTGGAAATATATTCCTATTGATGAAAGCGGCCTTCTTGTCAGTAAGCTAGAGGAAAGCGGTGCTGATGTCGTCCATCTTTCCCCTGCCAACCATTTTCCTACAGGTATCGTTATGCCCGTCAAGCGTCGCCTAGAACTTTTTGAATGGGTAAACCGCATTGGCAAACGCTATATTATAGAAGATGATTACGATAGCGAATTTCGCTATAACGGACGCTTCATTCTGCCGCTTTTTGCCCAGGATACGCAAAACAAGGTTATCTACATGAACACCTTCTCCAAAAGCTTAGTACCCTCTCTACGCATCAGCTACATGATTCTCCCGCCCAAGCTGCTCGAACGCTACGAGGCTACACAAAGCTTTTACTCCTGCACTGTCTCCAGTTTCGAACAGCATACCTTAGCCCAATTCATTGCTCAAGGTTACTTTGAACGTCATTTAAACAAGATGAAAAATTACTATCAAAAACAACGTACTTTATTACTCAAAGCCTTGCACAACTCCCCTTTGAGTAAAATTTCCACTATTACCGAACGTAATGCCGGCACTCATTTTCTGCTCCACGTCCGCACCAAACTCACAGAAGAAGAAATCCGTGCCAAAGCACAGGCAGCCAATCTTAGCTTATCTTTTTATTCTGATTACAGTTACCGAAAAGACTACGACCAACAAGGTACACTCGTTATCAACTATGCTGCCATTACCGAAGAAAATATTGCTGCCATTATCGACAAATTAGCCTCCTTATTCCCTGAATGTGACCAAAAATAAGGAAATTAATAGAACCAGATGTAAAAAATGCTAAGAAAATATTGCAAATTGCTAAAAATGCTTTAAAATATTTATAAAAAATGTAAGGAGATGAGCTTAATTATGCATTGCTATTATCATCCAGAAACCGAAGGCGTCGTTCAATGTGCCAAATGTGGTATTACTTTGTGCCGTGAATGCGAAGAAAACTCTCTTTTCCGTACAGACCATGGCACCGGTCAAGCAGTCTGCCTGCGTTGCAGTCAGCAAATAGCACAAGAAATTGTTGACTCTAAAACAGCTTGGCTGAAAAACCGCAAAACTAAACTAACTATTTGTACACCACTAATTCTCTTAGGCTTATTATGTTGGAACGGCTATACTTTTCTTTTATTCTGCATTGCCGGCATCATCTTCAGCATCGGCAATCCTCCGCCACCACAAACGCAAAAAGAAGCTATGGTTGACGCTATCTTAACCGCTCAACACCCTGGATCTTCTTTTTTAGGTACATTGCTTGGCTACACTTTTGCTGCTCCTTTTGTACTTTTCTCAAGTATTCAAGGCTACCGCAAAACTGCCGCAGAACTGGAAAAAGATATTGCTAATCTAGAAGCAGTAAAAGCAGCTCTGCAAAAACAAAAATAGCTAAAATAAAAGGATGACTGTTGTGGTCATCCTTTTTGCTTGCAATATAAAACTAATCCAGGGCATATAAAAAAGCACTCTCATAATTGCAAGTGCCTAATTAAAAACGATTTTTAGTTTTACTATAATAACAATAAGCTAATGCAAAGCTTACAGCCAACACTAATGCAAAGCTTACAGCCAACATACCAATAATTACATACGTTGGTGCAAACACCAATAGCCACGACCAATCAAGATAGCCAAAAACTTTGCCTAAAATAAAAACCGTCTGCGTAACGATATATACTACATGCATGCTATTCCTCCAATAAAAAAGCAGACTCTGAGCTTTCACTCAAAATCTGCTTGTTGATGTTTAATTATCAGAAAAACATCTTTTAAAGTCCTCTAACAGTATTATTCATATAGCCACACTTGCACTTAGTGCCGTAGCAACTTCCTTCTTACCAAACCTAAATCAGCTCATTACAAACCGGGCAACGAGTTTTAGTCTGGTTTTTAACAGCTGCAGCATAGTACGCCTTTTCTAATAACTCAAAACGTAATTTTTGCTCTTTGTTTTCAAAATCCATATAAAACCCTCCTTGCAAATTTTGTAAGTTTAACAGTAACGCCCGCTTCTTTTGCTCTATCATACGCATCTCGTACTAAATCAGCGCGCTCGTCATCAGTTAAATTACTACATTTTCGAGCACCTCTGTAACTAGCCCTAAACTCGTCTATCCAATGGTTTCTAGGTACAGAAGTATTACGATTAGCTCTATGCCCATAATACTCATGTGATAGAACTACTCTTACGCTCATTCTATCTCTTGCAATCTGCGAATCATCTTGAGAAGGGAATATCTGGCTACTTACAAATATCAAATCTAGATCATCGTCATAGCCTGTAGCATAATAATCTCTAAAGCGAATGTATTTTTTATCTATTCCAATAGCCTTCGCCTCTTTTATTATAAAATCTTTTTCATCTTCGTCAACTTTATAAACTTGGACTTTCGCCCACCATTAGCCATATTACGCAGGTCAATTTCCCTCAGCCTGCTCTCCTGCTTTACCACACCTTGCCAACCTCTCAGGCAATGCTCCAAGCTTTCGCCGTTGTTGTATGCTTTGTTGCCTTGGATGCCTAAAAGGTGTTCTCTTTGCTTATCCGTTATCTTATTGAGATAGTTTGCTACACCTGCTTTTATGTTCTCTTTTGGCTGTTTACCGTTAATATCCGGTTGATACATTTCCACTTTAAAGCATCTACAAAAAAATAGCAACTTTACTTCTATTCTACCCCACTATTTTATATTGTTATCTGATTTTTTACATGATATAATAGTTCACATATCATATATAAAGGAGAGTTTTTGATGGGCACCAAACGTAATGTAGTTATTTCTCTTATTCTTTCTATTGTTACCTGCGGTTTTTATGCAATCTACTGGCATATTATGTTAACTGATGAAATTAATGCTATTACTGAAGACGAACACGCAACCTCCGGTCTGATGACACTTATCTTCTGCATCATCACCTGCGGTTTCTATGCACTTTATTGGGCTTACAAAATGGGCGAAAAAGTAGATTTACTCAAAGGTAATAGAGGTGGCAGCACCGGTATTATGTATCTTATCATTATGTTATTGGGCTTAGGCTTACTTGACTACCTGCTGATTCAAGATACTATTAATAAAAAAGTAGATGGTTATCTTTAATTAAGAATAAGACCGAGTATATCGGTCTTTATTTTTTAGGTGACAAAATGCATAAATTAAAATTTCCTAAGCAACTTCTTGCTTTTCTGCTTCTCGGCAGTGCTTATTACGTCTTTATCACCCTGACAGGATTTTCTCTGCCCTGCCCCTGGCGTACTCTTACAGGCTATCTTTGCCCAGGCTGTGGCATCACTACTATGTGCTTAGCACTTGCCAACACAGATTTTGCAGCTGCCAAAAAAGCCAATTTCTTTTTATTTTATACCCTGCCCTTATTGTTAGCATTGATACTAGTAAAATACTATAGCCATTCAAACAAAGTATCTTGCCTCTGTAATGTTTTCTTTTATCTTTATCTTGCGTCTTTGCTGCTTTTTGGCATTTATCGTAATCTTTAGTAGCTTTATTCCAAACAAAATATCAACAATGCTTAATAACTAACAACAGCCCCCTGCTTACTCGCAGAGGGCTGTTGCTTATTTTATATTGTTATTAAAGCATTCTTCTTAGCGCATGTTGATGAATTGCAAATCTACGCCAAAGTCGCCACCTTTCAGCATTTGGATAACTGCTTGCAGGTCGTCTTTTTTCGCACCGGAAACACGCACTTGGTCGTCTTGGATTTGTGCACTTACTTTCAGTTTGGTTGCTTTAATAGCTGCTACGATTTTTTTGCCGTTTTCTTTAGAAATACCTTGTTGAATTCCTAATTCTTGACGTACAGTACCTTTAGCTGCAGGTTCAACCTTACCAGGAGCCAAGCAGCGCAGAGGAATACCACGTTTAGCCATTTTTTGACGCAGCATATCTAAAATTGCGCCCAATTTATATTCATCTTCTGCTGCGATTTTAACTTCTTTTTCACCTAATTCAATAGTAGCATTACTGCCACGGAAATCATAACGTTGATCGATTTCCTTCTTTACTTGGTTAACTGCGTTGTCCATTTCCTGCATATCTACTTGGGAAACAACGTCAAAGGAACTATCTTTTGCCATTTTCATACCTCCGTATTTTTGTGTATATTTTATTAATTATTAAGCTTGTGTACTACCATCATGCTTAGGCTTCGGTGCCTGCTTGCCATGCATATAAGCATGTTCCTGACTGATTTCTTTGAGCAACTGTAACCCGTTCCATTCAGCATTATGCGGAGTAAGCATGGCCTTTAAATCAACCTGCTTTAAAGCACCTTTTTTAATCGCTGCTAACAGACGATCTAAGTCAGGACGAGTAAAGCCGCATAACAACAGCATTTCTTCAGTACCATCTGTACCTGTATATTTTTCCGCCGGCTGTATATCCTTTAAGCCTGCCAGATAGCCTATCGGCTGCAGCATATCTTCCCTAGCTACGGGCTTTAACTGCACCTTCAGCATCATGCAGATCAGCTTTAAGGCTTGCAGACGTGCCGGAGTAAAGTTATACGCTAAAACTATTTTTTGCATGAAAACCTCCATTTGTATTATAGCATACCAAAAATATGCTTTAAAAGCAACTTATAAGCTTAACCGAATAAATCAATCTGATTGTTCTCCGGTAAATCACCTAAGGCCCCTATTTCCGCCAGCTTTTCGATAACGCTGCGGCCGACACCTGCACGTTGACGTAAGTCCTCTTGAGAAATAAACGGATTGTTTTTATCACGGACAGCAGCAATACTTTTAGCAGCACTTTCGCCTACACCACCTAAGGATGCCAAAGGCGGACGTAAGCCGTTTGCTGTAACCTTGAATTTAATCGGATCCGATTCATACAAATCAAGTTTTTCAAAAACAAAGCCTCGCTCCATCATCTCGTTTGCCAGCTCTAAATAGGTAACGGTAGATTTATCTTGGACACTAGCCTTATAACCCTGCTGATAAACATTCTTAATGAAGTTCTTCACATAGCTTTTGCCCTTGACTACATGACCATAATCGAAATCCTTAGCGCGTACAGTAAAGTATGCAGCATAAAATTCCTTCGGGAAATGTACCTTACAATAAGCAATACGATAAGCCATCAATACATAAGCTACTGCATGGGCTTTCGGGAACAGATATTGTACCTTTTCACAGGATTTGATATACCATTCAGGAATATTCGCTGCCTGCATAGCTTCTAACATCTTCGGCTCTAAGCCCTTTTTAGCCGCCTTGCCCTTACGTACATGCTCCATTGTCTTAAATGCTAAGCTCGGGTCCACACCCTTGCTGATTAAATGGGTCATAATATCGTCACGAGTAGAAATGGTTTCAGCAACAGGCTTACCCTCTTTAATTAAGTCCTGAGCATTATTCAACCATACATCAGTACCATGGGAATAACCGGAAACACGTACTACTTCACTGAAGTTTTTCGGCTGTACATCTTTAATCATCTGACGTACAAAGGATGTGCCGCATTCAGGAATACCGAAAGTGCCTACCTCACTACCGATTTGCTCCGGTGTAACACCTAAGGAAGTGGTATTTTGGAAAATACGCATTGTTTCCTCATCACCTACGGGAATTGCTTTCGGGTCAAAGTTGGGATCCACATCCTCTTGCAGATATTTCTCCAACATTTTCAAGACCATAGGATCATCATGACCCAGAATATCCAGCTTAACCAAACGGTCATTAATGCTGTGATAATCATAGTGAGTAGTAATAGTATCGCCATCCTTATCATCGGCAGGACGATTCATAGGGGTAATATAATGAATATCCATATTACGCGGTACTACCATGATGCCACCAGGATGCTGACCTGTAGTTCTCTTGATACCGGCAAATCCTGATACTAAAGCAGCTACACGGGCAGGATGAACATGAATACCTTTAGCCTCATAATATTTACGGATATATCCTACTGCTGTTTTATTTGCAATAGTAGAAATTGTACCTGCACGGCACACGTTATCGCGACCGAACAGTTCTTCTGTATATTTATGGGCTACAGATTGGTCGGACATTGCTGACGGATCATCGGGGTCGATACCGCCGGAGAAGTTCAAATCAATATCAGGAACCTTATCACCATGGAAGCCCAAGAAAACAGCAAACGGAATATCATGACCGTCGCGGATCATACGGGTACCGCATTCAGGACAATCCTTCGGCGGCAGGTCAAAGCCCGAATCCACTTCGTTTTCCATGAAAAATTCACTATGCTTACAATGGGGACAACGATAATGCGGCTTTAACGCATTTACCTCAGTAATATCCAGCATTGTAGCAACAAAGGATGAACCTACACTACCACGGGAGCCTACTAGATAACCGCGATCAATAGAATGCTTTACTAATTTATGAGCAATATAATACAGTACGGAGAAACCGTGGCCGATAATGGCATCCAGCTCCATCTTCAAACGGTCCTCAACGATTTGCGGTAACTTTTCACCATACCAAGCATGAGCTTTAGCATAGGATAAATCACGCACCGCCTCTTCTGCACCGGGAATAAACGGTGAATACAACTGATCGCGATCCGGCACCGGTTTAAAGCGTTCCACCATATCGGCAATCTTATTCGTATTGGTAACAACTACCTCATACGCTGCCTCTTTGCCTAAATAAGCAAATTCCTCCAGCATCTCCTCCGTCGTATGTAAATATAGCGGCGGCTGTAAATCTGCATCTTTATAATTCTGTCCTGCCTGCAAAATAGCACGCAGCTGTGCATCCTCAGGATTAAGGAAATGCACGTCACAAGTAGCAACAGTCAATTTATTTAAGCGTTTGCCTAATTCATAAATTTTACGATTATGCTCCTGTAATTCGGCAACGGTACAAATATTTTCCCTTACCAGGAACATATTATTACCTGTAGGCTGAATTTCCAGATAATCATAAAACTTGGCGATTTCCTCCAGTTCCGCATCACTAGCACCGCTACGAACAGCCTGATATAATTCACCTGCTTCACAGGCCGAACCTAGCAATAGTCCCTCGCGATGCTCCTCGATAACCTGACGCGGCAATAGCGGACGCTTATTTAAATAACGCAGATGACTGATAGTAACTAATTTATATAAATTACGCAGACCGATTTCATTTTGTGCCAAAATGATGATATGGTGACTGCGGATTTTTTTACTGCGTAATTTTTTCTCCGGTTCGGCAGCTTCCTGATCTATTTCGGTAGCGATGGGCTTACGATCACTAATTAAATAACCCTCCATGCCGAAAATCAACTTCAAATCACTGCCCTCTGCGGCATCAAAGCAGAACGGGAAGGCCTGAACAACACCATGGTCAGTAATGGCCAAAGCCTTATGACCCCAACGGATAGCCTGTTTAACCAAATCCTCCATCGGCGTTAAGCCGTCCATCTTACTCATCTTGGTATGACAATGCAGCTCAACGCGTTTTTCCGCCGCATTATCCATTCGCTGCTCTACATTCAGCTTCATTATCCCATGCGGCATCAAGGTCATTTCATCAAAGGCAAATCTATCAGGAGCAGCATTACCCTGAATACGTAGACGCATTCCCGGCTTTAAAAGATCCTTAAAGGCATTACATTCCTTACGCGGCTCCTTACCATCGCGATTATCGAAGCGCATTTTGATAAAGATACCATTCGTATCATCACTGACATTAAATGTCAGCAGGATAACACCGTTGCGCATTTCATGCTCCACAAATGTTTGCAGATTGCCATCCTTATCCAAGCTTTTGACAAAAGTACCCTCAATAACAATACGGTTCTCTTCTTCTATAATACTGTCGATAGTACGTACAGGGCCTTTGATTTTCTTGCCCCAGAGCATACCATCATCTTTCTTTTTACCATAGAGATTATTGTACGCTTTTTCGTAATCGGAGTCTTTTTCTTCTGGTTCACAAGGAGGCGGTTCTACAACTCCACCACCTATTTCTACATCAGGCGGTTCCGGCGGTAAAGGAATATCTTCAGGCAATGGTTCACCATCACAGCCAGTCACAATAACCTCCGGCTTATCCTCACGCTCCGGCAGACGACATTTGATGCCATCACCATCGCAGATTAAATCCACCTTTTGCAAAGAAAAAGCAGTGGCAAATTTTTCTGCCACCGCCTGAATCACATTTTCTGTCAGATGTGCGGCACTAGTAAAATGAACCTCCCACTGACTTGTTGTTTCATCAACACATATTTGACTGATATGCATCAGCCGCAGCTGCATTAATTCAACACTGGAAAAAGACTGAGCGGACAAAAACGCAAAAAATCTATTTTCATCTGGCACAATGCAATATTTAGTTTGCATCTTAAATCCTTTCCAAAAAATCAGAACAAAATTTCTTTATTTTATGCTCTCAACTGATAT
The DNA here is from genome assembly GCA_900544885.1 of uncultured Phascolarctobacterium sp. Classification (GTDB taxonomy): domain Bacteria; phylum Bacillota; class Negativicutes; order Acidaminococcales; family Acidaminococcaceae; genus Phascolarctobacterium_A. The sequence goes on from UQWU01000032.1 coordinate 14,183, forward strand.
AACACCTTGAACTTCCTCTAAGCCCTTGAGCCAAATAACATCTTCCGGAGCTTTTTTACTGATTTTTAAATAAAAATCAATAATAATTTTCTCCTCTTCTTTATCATTTTTAACATTCAAGGATTTTATCTGTACACCCTTTAAGGAAAAATAGCTAGTTATATCAGTAATAGCACCAGTTCGGTTAGAGGTAATGACGCGCACAAAACGACGGTCATTACGACTGTTAGCAGCAAAACGCTTTTCCCAAGTATGGAAAGTCACCAAAGTAATCATCGTGATACCTGTGGCTACAAAGCCCAAGAAAAACATACCACTGCCTATCGCCAAGCCGATTGCAGAAACAATCCACAAGCTGGCTGCCGTAGTCAAGCCACGGATAGTCAAACCCTCATGCAGGATAGTACCTGCACCAAGGAAACCTATACCACTAACAACCTGAGCTGCAATACGTGCAGAGTCACGTCGCTGTCCTATATCACTTTCCTGCAGTGCCGTCATCGGATTGACATCATCAAAGCCATATAACGACACTAACATGAATAATGCCGAGCCGACACACACCAGAATATGCGTTCTGAAACCTGCTGGTCTATCGCCACTACCACGCTCAATACCGATTATTCCACCGAGAAATGCGGCAACGACCAAGCGGATAACCATGCTCATTTCATTACTCATTGTCATCCATGATAAATTATCCCACAAGATCATCACCTCACCTCTTGTTTAATTACAGATTTTGCAGCATTTCCTTAATGGTAGCAATGTAATCGCTATCTAAAGGCAGCATTTTTACTTCGCCACTGCGGCGAATTTTTACTTCCAGTTCGCCGGTAGTCAAAGTTTTCGGACCAACAACTACACGGATAGGATAACCGATCAAGTCAGCGTCTTTGAATTTTACGCCAGGACGTTCTTTACGGTCATCAATAACGGTTTCAACACCTGCTTTTTGCAGTGCAGCATAAATTTCTTCAGCTTTAGCAGTGCTTGCTTCGTCTTTTACATTTACAGGTACAACTAAAACTTCGTACGGAGCAATAGCTACAGGCCAAATCATGCCATCTTTATCGTTATTTTGTTCAACAGCAGCCGCCATGGTACGACCTACACCGATACCATAGCAACCCATAACCATCGGTTGTTCTTTACCATTTTCATCCAAATAAGTAGCATGCATAGCTTTGCTATATTTAGTAAACAATTTAAATACTTGGCCTACTTCGATACCGCGAGCTTTTTTTACCGGTGCACCACAATGCGGGCAGGGATCGCCTTCAGCCATCAGACGGATATCAGCAACAAAAGTCGGAGTGAAATCACGTCCCGGATTAACATTAACCAAATGATAACCTTCTTCGTTAGCACCGCAGCAAACATTATGCATTTTCATAACGCTTTGGTCAACAACAATAATAACCTTTTTCGCATCTAAGCCTACAGGACCCATATAACCGCCTACAGTGCCGCATTTAGCTAACAGTTCGGGATCAGCCATTTCTACTTCGGTTACGCCAACAGTATTCACTACTTTAATTTCATTTACTTCGTGATCACCACGAACAAAGCACAGGATTAAGCCTTTTTCGCTTTGGAAAGCAACAGCCTTCATGGAGTGATCTACAGGAATATTTAAGAAAGAGCAAACCGCTTCAATGGTTTTGCAGTTCGGAGTAGCAATTTTTTCTACTGCTTTTTCTTCTTCAGCAGGAGCTTCGATAGTATGCAACTCTGCTTTTTCAATATCAGCAGCATATTCACATTCAGAACAGTAAACGATTTCTGCTTCGCCGCTTTCAGCCAATACCATAAATTCATGACTGCCGTTACCGCCGATAGCACCGCTGTCTGCTTCTACAGGGCGGAAATTAAGACCGCAGCGATTAAAGATATTGGTATAAGCATCATACATAGCTTGATAAGAAGCATCCAAACCTGCTTCATCACGGTCAAAGGAATAACCATCCTTCATGATGAAGTCACGGCTACGCATCAAGCCGAAACGCGGGCGACGTTCATCACGGAATTTATCTTGAATTTGGAATAAGTTCAAGGGTAATTGACGATAGGAACGTACGTCGCTTTTTACAACAGTAGTAACCATTTCTTCGTGAGTAGGACCAAGGCAGTATTCATGACCATGACGATCTTTTAATCTGATCATTTCGGCACCATAAGCACCCCATCGACCGCTTTCCTGCCAAATTTCTGCCGGCTGCATAATCGGCATCATAATTTCTTGTGCGCCTTTTCCTTCCATTTCTTCACGGATAATAGCTTCTATTTTTCTAATTACACGCCAAGCTAAAGGCAGATAGGTATACATACCATTGGTAGATTTACGCATAAAGCCAGCTCGCAGTAATAATTGATGGCTGGCAATTTCTGCTTCAGACGGAACCTCACGTAAAGTAGGTGCATACATTTTAGAAACTCTCATTATAGGGAATCCTTCCTCTCTGACAAAATTTTTTCTATTTCAATGAAAAGTTCATCAACTAATTGATTTTCAGGAACCTTGCGTAAAATTACGCCCTTGCGGAAAATAAGGCCTTCGCCGATACCGCCGGCCAAGCCTACATCAGCTTCACGTGCTTCACCAGGACCATTAACAACACAGCCCATAACAGCAACAGTAATCGGTTCGGTAATATCAGCCAACCGACGCTCAACTTCTAAAGCTAATTTTTCCAGATTGATACGGGTACGACCGCAGGTCGGGCAACTGATTAAAGTAGGACCATATTCACGCAAACTCAAAGCCTTCAAAATATCATAAGCAACCTTGACCTCATTAACAGGATCACCGGTCAGTGAAACGCGGATTGTATCACCGATACCCTCAGCTAATAAAGCACCGATACCTACAGCAGATTTAATAATGCCACTGTTTACGGTACCTGCTTCAGTAATGCCCACATGCAGCGGATAATCACATTGAGAAGCCAACAGACGATAAGCTGCTATAGTCAAAGGCACGTCATGTGCTTTCAAAGAGACTTTGATATTACGGTAATCCATATCCTCTAAAATATGGATATGACGCCATGCTGCTTCTACCAAAGCTTCAGCAGTAGGATGGCCATATTTTTCTAATAAATCCTTCGGCAAGGAACCGGCATTAACGCCGATACGAATAGGAATATTGCGCTCCTTGGCGGCTTCAACAACAGCTCTTACCTTCTCGGTACTGCCGATATTGCCCGGGTTCAGACGCAATCCGTCCACACCTGCGGCAATAGCAGCCAGAGCCAGTTTATAGTCAAAATGGATATCAGCAATTACAGGAATCGGGCTTTCCTTGCAGATGGTTTTCAGACCCTCCGCCGCTGCCATATCAGGAACTGCACAGCGAATAATATCGCAGCCTGCAGCAGCCAGTTTTCTGATTTGGGCTAAAGTAGCTTCAGCATCATCAGTATGAGTATTAGTCATAGATTGTACGGCAATAGGTGCATTTCCACCGATTAATACTCCACCAACATTTAATTGACGTGTTTTTCTACGTTCTGCCACAAATATTCACCTCTTAACGTGTAATATCTTTTAAAGTAGTTAAAACGGTAACTGCCAAAATTAAAATGACACCTGCCATTTGAATATTATTCATTGCCTTACTGCCTAAAGGCTTGCCACGCAGACCTTCTAATACCAGTAGAACAAAATGACCGCCATCCAGTGCCGGCAACGGCAGAAGATTAATAACACCCAGGTTAATACTTAAAAAGGCTACAAAGCTGATTAGGGGCAACATACCCTCTTGCGCAACTTGACCTGCCATCTGGGCTACGCCGATGGGACCGGAAATATCACCGGACATTTTCCCAAGGACAATATTTTTCAAGCCATCAACCATAGCTAAAAGAATATATTTAGTATAATTAAAGCCTTCGATAACGGAAGCACCGACACCTAATTTTTCCTTTTCAAATTTAGGAGAAATACCGATTAACGGGCGCTGTGCCTTATCATCAAAAACAGGCTGCATAATATAGTCCTTCACTACGCCGTTTCTTTCGGCAGTCAGCTTAACCTCTTTAGTACCGTTATCACGCAGAGTAATAACAACGGAACGCCAGTCTTTAACCTCTTTACCGTTAATGGTAATGATTCGGTCACCGGCCTTTAAGCCTGCTTTACCTGCGGCCATTTCTTCCACAACAGTACCTAAGACAGGCTCATTTACTAAACGCTCCATGCCCTGGGTCATAAAAATACCGCTGAACAAAATAACAGGCAGAATGAAGTTCATTAAAGCACCTGCCAGAATAACCAGCATACGGGCCGGAATTGGTTTAGATTTAAAAGAATCAGGCTCTACAGGGTCATCCGGATCCATACCGGCAATCTTATTGTAACCGCCTAAAGGAATTGCCCTGAGGCTATATAAGGTATCGCCATCCTTTTGCTGATACAACTTCGGACCGAAGCCGATAGCAAATTCATCAACACGCATACCTGTAAGTTTGGCTGTAATAAAGTGACCAAACTCATGCACTGTTACCAGTACACCAAAAACAAAAATAGCTGCTAAAATAGTAAGCACTATTCGGCCTCCTCAATCACATAACATTATAAATGTGCAATGATATCCCTAGCCGCTGCTCTTGCCGCTGCATCAGCAACTTCTATATCTTCGATACATGGCTGCAGAATATTTTTATGCTGCTCTGTAACTTTGGCAGTGATATAAGGAATATCAAGATATTTAATTTTATCCGCTAAGAATGCGTATACAGCTTCTTCGTTGGCTGCATTGAAAACACAAGGCAGAGTACCACCTGCTTTACCGCATTCCACAGCAATCTTCAAAGACGGAAAAGCTTCGGTATCAGGCTCTTCAAATGTCAGCGTACCTGCTTTTACCAAATCCAATTGTTCAAAGGTGTAATCAAAGCGTTCCGGCCAGCTTAAAGCATATTGAATCGGCAGACGCATATCAGGCTCACCCAATTGGGCAATAACACTACCGTCACAAAATTCTACTAAACTGTGAACGATGCTTTGAGGATGTACAACTACATCAATCTTATCATAAGGCATATTAAAAAGCCAATGTGCTTCAATAACCTCTAACCCCTTGTTAGCCAGGGTAGAAGAATCTACAGTAATTTTTCGGCCCATGCTCCAGTTAGGATGGTTCAGACATTGAGCCAAAGTAACATTTTCTAATTCGCTGCGCTTTTTGCCGCGGAAGGGACCGCCGGAAGCAGTAATCAGCAAACGCTTAACCTCGTTTTCCTTGCCCCCACGCAGAGATTGGAAAATCGCACTATGCTCGCTATCCACAGGAGTCAAACTTACCTTATGCTCTGCAACTGCCTGCATAACCAAGCTGCCTGCAGCAACCAAGGTTTCTTTATTAGCCAAGGCAATATCCTTGCCGCACTCAATAGCAGCCATGGTCGGACGCAGGCCGGCATAGCCTACCATAGAAGCAAGAACAGTATCGGCACCATCATATGTAGCTGCTGCCAATAAGCCTTCCTCGCCTGCTAAAATCTCGGTTTTGCCATGATAACGTTTACACAGACGTGCCGCAGCCTCTTTATCAGAAAGTACTGCAATATCAGGCTGACACATTTTAATCTGTTCTTCTAAAAGCTCATCGCTAGTATGTGCAGCTATAGCACGAATTTTCAGTTTATCAGGATTAGCGGCCACAACCTCTAAAGTCTGACGGCCGATAGAACCAGTACTGCCTAAAAGAGAAATATTTTTCATGGAATA
>UQWU01000033.1 GCA_900544885.1 uncultured Phascolarctobacterium sp.
AATTAACAGCATTGGCGGTTTTTATGCTTATGGCAGCGAGCTGAAAAATGGTGGTAGTATCTATGATTTTGATATCACCAAGCTGTCCGTTTATACCCGTGATATCGGTTTAGCAGGTATTGAGGTTTATGACCTTTTGCGTGACGAATATGATATTCAGATTGAATTTGGTGATATTGCTAATATTTTAGCTTATATTTCTATTGGTGATAGAATCCAGGATATTGAACGACTTGTGGGTGCTTTGGCAGATATTAAACGCCTTTATTCCCGTGACCCGTCTTTGATGTTAAAAACAGAATACATTGCCCCGAAGGTAGTAGTATCTCCGCAGGAAGCTTTTTATGCTAAGGATGAATCTTTGCCGCTACGTGAAACTGCCGGTCGTATTTGTAGTGAATTTGTAATGTGTTATCCGCCTGGTATTCCTATCTTGGCACCTGGTGAAGTAATTACGAAAGAAATTATCGAATACATTATTTATGCTAAAGAAAAAGGTTGCTCCATGCAGGGACCGGAAGATCCGGAAGTAAATAATATTAATGTAATTGTATAAGTTCTAGAACATATAAAAATTTAAGGGCGTGATTTGATGGAGTTGTGGTTCTCTGATTTCCATACTGATGATGTAAAATTAGATATAAAAATAGAAAAACAGCTTTTTGGTGAAGATACGGACTTTCAGCGTATTGACGTTTTTGCTTCTAAAGAGTTTGGCCGATTTATTAGCTGTGATGGCAGCATTGTTTTTTCAGAAAAGGACGAATTCGTTTATGATGAAATGATTGTCCACGTGCCGATGGCGGTCCATCCTCATGTACGTAAGGTTTTGGTTATCGGTGGCGGTGATGGCGGTGTTGCTCGTGAACTGAGCCGTTATCCTGAAATAGAAGAAATTGATGTGGTAGAAACAGATCAAGTATTTATCGACGTCTGCCGCGAGTTTTTCCCTGATAACTCGGTAGGTTTAGATGACCCACGTGTCACTGTTTTCAATGCTGATGGATTACGTTTTTTACGTTCTAAAGTAGATGAATATGATTTGATTATCAATGATGCCATCGACCCCTTAGGCCATGCTGCAGGCCTCTTTACTAAAGAGTTTTATGGTAACTGTTTCCGTGCGTTAAAAGATGATGGCATTATGGTTTACCAACATGGTAGTCCGTTCTATGATGAAGATGAAGAAACTTGTCGTGCTATGCACCGCAAGGCTAGTCATAGTTTTCCTATTAGCCGTGTATATCAGGCAGCTATTCCGACTTGTCCTTCTGGCTACTGGCTCTTTGGTTTTGCGTCTAAAAAATATCATCCTTTAAAAGATTTTGAGCCGGTTAAGTGGAAAGCACGTGGTATTAAAACTTGGTATTATTCCGCAAATCTACATAAAGGTGCTTTTATGTTGCCTAAATATGTAGAAGATATGCTAGAAGAAGAAGAAAAATAAGCATAGCATGAAGCTACGCTTGTTATATATCCCCTGAAATGTATCAAAGATGATAAGGAGTTGAATCGATTATGAGTAAATTATTAGTTATCGGCTGCGGTGGCGTTGCTGGCGTTGCCATTGCCAAATGCTGCCAAAACAGCGAAGTTTTCACCGAATTATGTATCGCTAGCCGTACTCAATCTAAATGTGAGGATGTAAAAGCAAAATTACAGCCGACTACTTCTACTGTTATTACTACTGCACAAGTTAATGCTGATAATAAAGAAGAATTAGTGGCTCTGATTAAAGCATATCAACCTGATGCTGTTTTAAACGTAGCTTTGCCGTACCAAGATTTAACTATTATGGATGCTTGTTTAGAATGCAAGGTTGATTATATCGATACTGCTAACTATGAACCGGAAAATATTGATGATCCTGCTTGGCGTGCAGTTTATGACAAACGTTGCAAAGATGAAGGCTTCTCTGCATATTTTGACTATTCCTGGCAATGGGCCTACCAAGATAAATTTAAAAAAGCAGGTATCATGGCTCTGCTCGGTACTGGCTTTGACCCGGGCGTAACTAGCGTTTTCTCTGCTTATGCACTGAAACATTACTTCGATGAAATTGAAAGCATCGATATTTTAGACTGCAATGGTGGTGACCACGGTTATCCTTTTGCTACTAACTTTAATCCTGAAATCAATCTGCGTGAAGTTTCTGCACCTGGTTCCTATTGGGAAAACGGTAAATGGGTAGAAATTCCGGCAATGTCTATTAAACGCGAATACGATTTCCCTCAAGTTGGCATGAAAGATATGTATCTGCTGCATCATGAAGAAATCGAATCTTTGGCTAAAAATATTCCTGGCGTAAAACGCATCCGCTTCTTTATGACTTTTGGTCAAAGCTATCTGACTCATATGAAATGTTTAGAAAATGTTGGTATGTTGTCTACTAAACCGATTAAATTTGAAGGCAAAGACATTGTTCCTATCCAATTCTTAAAAGCTTTGCTGCCGGATCCTGCATCCTTAGGTCCTAGAACTGTTGGTAAAACTAATATCGGCTGTATTTTCACCGGTACTAAAGATGGTAAAAAGAAAACTATTTATATCTACAATGTTTGCGACCATCAAGAATGCTATAAAGAAGTTGGTTCTCAAGCTATCAGCTACACCACCGGTGTACCTGCTATGATTGGTACTGCTTTGGTGCTGACTAAAAAATGGCAAGGCCAAGGCGTATTTAACGTAGAAGAATTCGATCCTGATCCGTACATGGATATGCTGAACCAATTTGGTCTGCCCTGGGTTGTTGACGAAAACCCGGCAATCGTAGAATAATGATGAAGGCTTTAGAAAACCTGCGTACACCTTGTTATGTGGTGGATGAGGCAAAACTTATTAAAAATTTAGAACTGTTAAAGCATATTCAAGACGAAACAGGCTGCCATATTCTGCTGGCACAAAAATGTTTTTCTATGTTTAAATTATATCCTCTGATGGGCAAGTATTTAGCTGGTACTACTGCTAGCGGTATTTATGAAGCTCGTCTGGGCTATGAAGAAATGGGCAAGGAAAACCATGTTTTTGCTCCTGCTTTTAAAGATGAGGATATGCAGGAATTAGTAAAAATCTGCGACCATATCGTTTTTAATAGCTTTGCACAGTTTAATAAGCATAAAGATATCTGCAAGCAAGCGGGTATCAGCGTTGGTATGCGTATTAATCCGGAGTGTTCAACTCAAGAAGGTGACCATGCGATTTATGATCCCTGCGCTTCTGGTTCTCGTTTAGGCGTTACTTTAGCGAATTTTCCTGACGAACTGCCAGAGGAAATTGAAGGCTTGCATATCCATACCTTGTGTGAACAGAACGCTGATGATCTTTTAATTACTTTTAAAGTTTTTGAAGAAAAATTCGGGAAGTTTTTCCACAAACTGAAATGGATTAATCTGGGTGGCGGTCATCACATTACCCGTGATGATTATCAGGTTAATGATTTAATTGCGTTAGTAAAATATATTAAAGCAACCTATGATGTAGAGGTTTATCTGGAGCCAGGTGAAGCAGTAGCCTTGAATGCTGGTTATTTGGTAACGGAAGTTTTGGATATTGTGCATAATGGTATCGATACCTTAATTTTAGATGCATCTGCTGCCTGCCATATGCCGGACGTATTGGAAATGCCGTATCGTCCGCCTCTGGCTGAAAGCTTTGCAGCTAATGAGAAACCCTATACCTATCGTTTATCTTCCATGACCTGTCTAGCAGGTGATGTAATCGGCGATTACAGCTTTGAACACGAAATTAAAGTAGGGGATAAGCTTGTTTTTGAAGATATGGCAATTTATAGCATGGTAAAAAATAATACCTTTAATGGTATGCCCTTACCGGATATTGCTGTACTGCATCAGAATGGTCAGGTAGAGATAGTACGTAGCTTTGATTATAGTGATTTTAAAGGACGACTTTCATGATTGAAAAACAATATACTCCTAAAGGCGACGGCTTTTATATGCCCGGCGAATATGAACAGCATGACGGCTGTATTATTGTCTGGCCGCAGCGCCCTGGTTCTTGGAGCTTTGGGGCTTCTGCTGCTTGCGAGGCTTTTACCGCAGTAATTAAAGCTATCGCTGCTAGTGAGCATGTTTATGTTATCTGTGGCAAGGAGCATTGGCAACGTGCGGAAGCGATGCTGACTGATGTAGCAAATGTAGAGCTAATAGCCTTAGAAACTGATGATAGTTGGGCCCGTGATATTGCACCTACCTTTGTAGTGAAAAATACTGCTGACGGGTGCAAAGTTCGTGGTATCAATTGGCGTTTTAATGCCTGGGGTGGCGAAGTTGACGGTTTATATCCCGACTATGCACAAGATGACGCTTTTGCCGCAGCTTTTGCCGAAAAAACAGGCTATAGTTTGTATGATGCTGCTCCTTTTGTGCTAGAAGGTGGTTCTATTCACTGTGATGGCGAAGGAACTGCTATGGTGACGGAGGCATGCCTTTTAAGTGCAGGACGTAATCCTGATTTATCTAAAGAGCAGATTGAAGAACGCTTAAAAACATATCTGAATGTAGAAAAAGTTCTTTGGCTGCCACGTGGTATTTATAATGATGAAACTAATGAACACGTAGATAATGTTTGTGCTTTTGTTCGTCCAGGTGAGGTTGTTTTAGCATGGACGGATAATGAAAAAGACGAACAATATGCTTTATCCAAGGCTAGTTATGATTTTCTCAAGGATGCTGTAGATGCAAAAGGGAGAAAAATCATTATTCATAAATTGCCGATTCCCGACGTGCCTGTATGCATTAGCGAGGAAGAGGTGCAAGGTTATGACTTTGTCGAAGGTGAAGATATGCGTGAAGCAGGTGAACGTTTAGCTGCTTCCTATGTGAATTTTTATTTTAGTAATGATAGTGTAGTAATGCCTGCTTTTGGTGGTGAAAATACTGCTAGTGATTTGCGTGCCGCAGAAATTTTAGCTGCTTTGTGTCCTGAACGTAAAGTAATACAGATTCCAGCACGTGCTATTTTAACAGGTGGTGGCAATATTCACTGCATTACTCAGCAGATTCCTAAAGGAGATTGCTAATGAGAAAAGTTAAAGTTGCGGCAGTACAAATGCGTTGTGCTGCTACTGTTGAAGAAAATTTACGTCATGTAGAGGAATTAGTACGTGAAGCTGCAGCTAACGGTGCTAAATTAATTTTATTACCGGAGCTTTGGGAGCGCCCTTATTTCTGCCAGGAACGTCGTTATGAGTATTATCAATATGCTCTGCCGGTAGAAGAAAATCCTGCTGTAAAAATGGGTATGCGTCTTGCTAAGGAGCTTCAGGTAGTATTACCAATCAGCTTTTTTGAACGCGACGTAAATCAATTATATAATTCCATCGTTTGCATAGATGCAGATGGGACTAATTTAGGTGTTTATCGCAAAACACATATTCCTGATGACCATTTTTACCAAGAGAAGTTTTACTTTAAACCAGGTGATACTGGTTTTAAAGTATTTGATACTCAGGTCGGTAAAGTGGGAATCGGTATTTGCTGGGACCAATGGTTTAGCGAAACAGCCCGCTGTTTGGCTTTAGGTGGTGCAGAAATCTTGTTATATCCTACTGCCATTGGCTCCGAACCAATTTTGGATACCGACAGCATGCCTCATTGGCGTCGTGTTATGCAAGGCCATAGTGCTGCTAATTTAATGCCTGTTGTTGCTGCTAATCGTATCGGTTTGGAAACAGTAGAGCCTTGTGAAGCTAACGCCGGTCAAAAATCAGCTTTAGAATTTTATGGCTCCTCTTTCATGACTGACGGTACTGGTGCTCTGGTGCAGGATGCAGGCCGTGACCAAGAAGAAATTCTATATGCTGAATATGATTTTGATGCTTTAGCAGAAGATCGTTTAAGCTGGGGTCTATTCCGTGATCGTCGTCCGGAATGCTATGGCGCTATTGTCAATCAAAAATAAGGTATAAAAATAATCCCTGAAGCTTTGATAGGTACTTCTCCTTACTGGTTTTGTCCAGTAAATAGGGGACATATCACTTTTAAGCTTCAGGGATTTTCTTATTAATTAAGCATACTTTTTTAATTATTCTTCTGTGTATTGATTTGCTTTATCATACAGCTTTTTAACTTCGTTAGAAGGACCGCCGCAGATTACAGAAACGATGATGCCGGCGAACAGGCTGGCAAAGAAACCAGGAATGATTTCGTAGATACCAGTAGAGGATGCCAGCATCAGGAACCAACTGATATCAACAACAGCACCGACAATGATGCAGGCAACAGCACCTTGGAAGGTGAAGCCACGCCAGAACAGACTCAGCATAATAGCAGGACCGAATGCGGAACCGAATACGCCCCAAGCGTTAGAAACTAATTCCATAATGGAGCCTGCACGGGGAGAATCGGCAATCATCAGTGCTACGAAGGAGATGACCAGAACTACGATACGTCCTGCCCAGAGCATTTCCTTATCAGAGGATTGATGCTTACGGATAACAGGTTTGTAAACATCGCTGGCAAAGGAGGATGCAGAGGAGAGCAGCTGACTAGAAGCAGTACTCATGGAAGCTGCCAACACACCGGACAGCAGCACACCGGAAATCAGTGCTGGGAAGATATTACGTACCATGGCAATGAACACCAGGGAGTTTTTGTTGATTTCTTCATCCATACCTAAGTACAGACGACCGATAATACCTACTAATGTAGCAAAAAAGAGAATCAAAGCAGTCCAGGCAATACCGATAACTGCGGATTTTTTCATTTCCTTTTGAGATTTCAAGGACATGAAACGAATAATGATATGCGGCATACCAAAATAGCCCAAGCCCCAACCGAAACCGGAAATAATATCTGTTACTTTAGCAGTAGGATTCCAATATTCAGCAGGAATTTGAGTTACTGCTGACGGTTCTATTAAAGATGCAGCAAAGATAGGTGCGATTAAAAGAGAACCTAAAATCATCAGACCTTGATAGAAGTCAGTCCAGCATACTGCGGAAAAGCCACCTAAGAAGGTATAACCGATAATAATAAAAGCAGACAGGTACATGGTAACAGTGCTGTCGATGCCCATAACTGTATTGAACAAAGTACCGCAAGCTTTAATGCTGGATGCGGAATAAATTGTATAAGCAATCAGGAAAACAGCAGCGCAGATAACCTGTAGCAGATGAGATTTAGATAAGAAACGGTTACTGAGATATTGAGGAATGGTAATCGCATCATCAGCAACAATAGAGAAGCAACGCAGACGCGGAGCTTGGTATAACCAGCTTAATGCGTAGCCGGTCAAAAGGCCGACACCAATCCAAATTTGACCCATGCCTAAAGCATAGATAGAAGTAGGCAGACCCATCAATACCCAGGCACTCATATCAGAGGCACCGGCAGAAAGTGCGGTAACCCATGGGCCCATTTGACGACCACCTAAAAAGTATGTTTTTTCGCCGCCATTACGGTCTTTGATAAAGAACCAAATACCGATTGAAAGCATGAATAATAGGTAGATGACGAATACTACCATTTCTGTATTATTCACAGACAACCCTCCAAACAAATATATGTAATTATAATTATAACAAGGAAAGAGTGTTTTAGACAAGTATAATAGAAAATAATCAACGGTAATGTGTCAATTAAGTGTAATTTCTAACTTTCCTTGACGTCGATAAAGCGCTGTTATATAATATTGAAGAATATTAGAGGTTTTTTAAAACGTTAAAAGTTAAATTGACAAAAATCTTGTAGGGCTTGCGACCTTTCGATCATAATGCTTTGGCGAAAAGGATGCAGGCTCTAGTCGTGTTTACGGAGAATTATTATGAAACCTGTAAAAGTACGTATTGTCAGCCGCAATAAAGGCGACGAAAGTCAGACAATTGAACATCATTATAGTGGTCAATTTGCTGAAAAGCAGGGGAAAAATTATGTCATTTATGCAGAAAACGAGCAGTCCGGTCTAGAAGGCACGAAAACTACGATAAAGTGGGACCAGGAACGCATTTTAATTTTGCGTAACGGTAGTGTACAGCACAGACAGGAGTTTGCTAGGGGGCTTATTGATCACAGCGTGTATTTGACCCCGTATTTAAAAATTCCCTTAAAAACAGAAACAAGATATATTTACACTTATTTCCGTAAAGGAGTCTGGCATCTGGAAATAGAGTATAATCTATATCACGATGACGCTCTTTATGGTGAAATACAGATTTTAGTAGAGATTGAAGGGATTTAGTATGAAAATTGGCTTTGATAATCAAAAGTATTTGAGAATGCAATCCGAACATATTAGGGAGCGCATTAGTAAATTTGGCGATAAGTTGTATTTGGAATTTGGCGGCAAGCTGTTTGATGATTATCATGCTTCCCGTGTGCTTCCCGGTTTTGCACCTGATAGTAAGCTGCAAATGCTTTTGCAGTTGGCGGATCAGGCAGAAGTAATAATTTCTGTTAATGCTTCTGATGTAGAAAACAATAAGATACGTCACGACCTTGGGTTGACATACGATTTAGAGGTACTGCGTTTAGTAAAGGTGTATCGTTCTAAAGGCTTATATGTAAGCAGCGTCGTTATTACCCAATATAAAGGTCAAAAATCCATTGAAAGCCTCAAAAAGAAATTGCAGGCTTTGGACGTCAAAGTTTATTATCATTATCCCATTGAAGGCTATCCTCACAATGTGGAGCAAATTGTCAGCGATGAAGGTTATGGTAAAAATGATTATGTAGAAACTACTCGTCCTTTAGTAGTAGTAACTGCTCCGGGACCTGGTAGCGGCAAAATGGCTACCTGCTTGTCCCAACTGTATCACGAAAACAAACGTGGCATTAAAGCAGGCTATGCTAAATTTGAAACATTCCCGATTTGGAATCTGCCGTTAAAGCATCCTGTAAACATGGCTTATGAGGCAGCAACAGCAGATTTGCACGATGTAAATATGATTGACCCGTTTCATCTGGAAGCTTATGGTGTAACAACTGTCAATTATAATCGTGATGTGGAAATTTTTCCTGTGTTAGTAGCGATTTTTGAAGGCATTTATGGTTATTGCCCCTATAAATCTCCTACGGATATGGGTGTTAATATGGCGGGCAAATGCATTTGTGATGATGATGTCTGCTGCGAGGCTTCCCGTCAGGAAATTGTACGTCGCTACTATCAATCCTGGAACCGTATGGTTAAAGATGAAGCGACCAAGCAAGAAGTTTATATTTTGGAACTGCTGATGAAGCAGGCTAAGGTTAGTATTCATGACCGCCAAGTAGTTACGGTAGCAAAACAGGTTGCCGAAGAACGTAACTGTGCGGTAATTGCTTTGGAACTGGATGACGGCAGTGTTGTTACAGGTAAAACAACTAATCTGCTCGGACCTGCTAGTGCAGTTTTGCTAAATGCTATTAAGGCTTTGGCAAAAATTCCCGATGAAACACATCTCATTTCTCCGACCTATATCAATCCGGTTCAGAATTTGAAGATTAAGTTTTTGGGTAGTAAAAATCCACGCCTGCATATGGATGAAGTGCTGATTGCTTTGTCTATGTGTGCTGTTACTGACAATATTGCACAGCTGGCATTGGATCAGTTGCCTAAGCTGAAAGGTTGTCAGGCTCATTCTACGGTGATGCTTACAGAGGGCGATTTTAAAATTTTCCAAAAGCTAGGCGTTGATTTAACCAATGACCCTGTTTATGAAACTATATAAATAAAATATAAGGAGAGATTTTGCTTTGGATATAAAGGAATTATTAGCCGCTGCTATTCAAGACGCAGTCCAAAAATCCATTGATAATGGTGTTTTAAAATCCAGTGGTGTTTTGCCGGAAGTTATGTTAGAAGTTCCTCCGCAAAAAGAATTTGGCGATTTTTCTACCAATTTTGCAATGCAATCTGCTCGCAGTCTGCGTTGTGCTCCTAGACAAATTGCTACCGCTATTGTTGAGAATCTTGAATGTGCTTCTGTAGAAAAAATGGAAATTGCAGGCCCCGGCTTTATTAATTTCTATTTGAAACAAGATTGGACTGCTGATGTTCTGGCTGGCATTTTAGATGCCGGTGAAAATTATGGTAATCTGCCTGCTAATGGCTTGGGCAAGGTACAAGTTGAATATGTAAGTGCTAATCCTACCGGTCCTCTGCACATTGGTCACGCACGTGGTGCCGCTGTTGGCAGTGCTATGGTAAATCTTCTGCGTGTAGCAGGATACGATGTTGAGAGCGAATATTATATTAACGACGCCGGCAATCAGATGAATAATCTGGCTGCTTCTGTTAACGCACGCTATTTGCAATTGTTAAAGTTGGAAGAAATGGGTGGCGTTCCTGCGGACTTAACCGTTAAACAATTAGATGAAATGCCTACAGGTATTGTTTTCCCGGAAAATGGTTATCATGGCTATGATATTATCGAAACTGCACAGCGTATTATCCGCATTTATGGTAAAGAATTTGTAGCGTTGGATGAAAAAGAACGTCTGGCAAAATTCTTAGACATTGCTTATAAAGAAAAACTTGCAGCTTTAAAAGAAGATTTAGAAGCTTTTGGCGTTACTTTTGACGTATGGTTTAGCGAAAAATCTTTGCACGAAGCTGACAAAATTCGTGAAGCATGTGCATATCTCCAGGAACGTGGCTATATTTACGAAAAAGATGGTGCTTTGTGGCTGAATTCTACTGCGCAAGGCGATGACAAAGATCGTGTTGTCATTCGTGACAATGGTGTTCCTACTTATTTTGCCGCTGATATTGCTTATCACCGCAATAAATTCGAACGAGGCTTTGCACATTTGATTGACCTTTGGGGTGCAGACCATCATGGCTATATCGCTCGTGTTAAAGCAGCGGTTAATGCTTTGGGTTACAATGCTGATGATTTAGAAGTTATGCTTCTGCAAATGGTACGTCTTTATCGTAACGGTGAAATGGTTAAGTTGTCCAAACGTACTGGTGAAACCATTACTCTGCGCGAACTGATGGACGAAGTGGGCACTGACGCTGCACGCTATTTCTTCTGTATGCGTTCTCTTGATAGCCAATTAGATTTTGATATGACTTTGGCTACGGAAAAATCTAACGAAAATCCTGTTTATTATATCCAATATGCTCATGCCCGTATTTGCAGCATTGGTCGCCAAGTAGCTGAAGCCGGAATTAAACCTGTTGCTGAGGCTGAACTGAAACTTGATGTGTTGCAAGCTCCTGAAGAACTGGCTCTGATTAAAAAACTGGGCGATTATCCGGAAATGCTGGCAGATGCAGCTCGTGAACGTGCTGTTCATCATGTTGCAACCTATATTTACGAATTGGCAGGCTTATTCCACTCTTTCTACAAGCAATGCCGTATCTTAGGTGTGGATAGTGACTTACAACAAGCACGTCTTGCTCTGGTGAAAGCTGTTGGTCATACTATTCGTCATGGCTTAGGCATTTTGGGTGTATCTGCACCGGAAAGAATGTAAAGGTTGGCTGATGCTTAACCTGTTGTTCCTTGATTTTCTTGCAGCGGCTTTGAGGGAACAAAAATAACCAAGTCTTTATGAGCAGACTGCTGTAATGCGGTCTGCTCTTTTTGCTTTAAGCATTAGCTTAGAAGGGAGGCTTATATGCTGAAGAAAATTTTTATTAGTGCAATTCTGCTGATAGCAGTATTGTGCTTTGTTGTTTCCTTACTGAAAGGTAATAATCGTGAAAAAACAGTAACTGTTCCTGATCGTGTTGCGGTTATTAATATCGAAGGTATGATTGTCAGCTCCTCTGATGCAGGACAAAATATTTTTAGTCGTAATGAAATAATCAGCAGTGGCAGTATTATGCGCCAGATTCGTGAGGCAGCTGCTGATAACAGTGTGAAAGCCTTGGTATTGCGTATTGATAGCGGCGGTGGTAGTGCTACTGCAGCTGAGGAAGTAGGTCGTGAGCTACGTCGTTTTAAAGAAAATACGAAGAAACCGATTGTCGCTACTATGGGGAATACCGGTGCTAGTGCTGCTTATTGGATTGCGGTCTGCAATAGTGATAAGGTATATGCCAATGCTACTACCTTGACCGGCAGCATCGGTGTTTATATGCCGTATATGAATACGGAAGAATTATTCAAGAAAATCGGTATCAGCAGTACTAAAATCAAAAGCGGTCCGTATAAGGATATCATGAGCAGTGATCGTCCTATGACTCCTGAAGAACAGGCTATTTTGCAAAATATCGTAAATGAAATCTATGATAACTTCGTTAAGACTGTTGCTGAGGGACGCAAAATGGAAGAAAGCAAGGTACGCTCCTTGGCTGATGGACGTGTTTATACCGGCTTACAAGCAAAAAATCTGGGTTTAGTTGATGAAATCGGTGATTATTACGATGCTTTATCTGCAGCGGGAGAGCTTGGTAAGATTAAATTAGGTAGTGATGGTTTGCCGCCGGTTAAAGAGCAGGTTAAACAACAGCCGTGGGAAATGCTGCTTAGTGCACAGATTGCTGATATGATTAAAAGTGAGGTCATCAACAGTCTGCATAGTAGCTTACAGGAAAGTACTGCACCGTCTTTACAAAACGCAACGAGGTGATAAGCTATGCGTCGCAAAACCTATGATGTGCTTTTTGAGCCTGAAGCAGGTATGCTGGCGTTAGTGAAAACTCCCTGTTTGTGGCGGAGTGCTTTTTACTTTATCTTAAGCATAGGCTTTTTTACAGGTGTTATTACTAACTGTTGGCTTTTATCTTTTCCTTTGGCCACTCGTATGGCTGTCATTGCGGCAACGGTGATTATTACCGGTACAGCGTGGGTGTTGTATGGTTTTCTGCTGCATGGTATTATGGAAACATTTTGTACGTTGGCAGGTAATCCTGTAGCGTTAATCTGTCTTTTAGGGTATAATGCTCTGCCGTTTTTGGTATTGACGCCTTTAGCACTTTTAGCTGCTAAAACAGGCTTAGGTGGTTTACCTTTATTAGGTGGAACATTTTTGGTAGGTGTAATCTGGATGCTGTATTTATTAGTCCGCAGTCTGGAAGCAGTTTATTTAATTGACTGGGTGCGTGCTATGGTGACAGTATTGTTCAGTTTGCTTTTAATGTTTATTGTGTTTGTTTTGCCTTGGATTATTTTAGGTAATATCATCTGGCAAAGTATTCAATGAAAATGTTTTTATTGCTAAAATATGACTAAAGTGTCATAATAAAAGTGAATATTTAGTAATTTTCCGAGCTTTACAGCTTGCAAATAAGAT
This sequence comes from uncultured Phascolarctobacterium sp., assembly GCA_900544885.1. Classification (GTDB taxonomy): domain Bacteria; phylum Bacillota; class Negativicutes; order Acidaminococcales; family Acidaminococcaceae; genus Phascolarctobacterium_A. Next base: position 13,182 of record UQWU01000033.1, read on the forward strand.
TAAGGAGTGTTGTTAATAATGAACAGAGAACTTTCTATGGAATTTGTACGTGTTACCGAAGCAGCAGCTATTGCTTGCGGTCACTTAGTAGGCCGAGGCGATAAAAACGGTGCTGACGGCTTGGCAGTAGACGCTATGCGTGCTGCTTTTGATACCGTAAACATTAACGGTACTGTTGTTATCGGAGAAGGCGAAATGGACGAAGCTCCGATGCTTTACATCGGTGAAGAAGTTGGTGCCGGCGGTCCTGCAGTTGATATTGCTGTTGACCCGATTGAAGGTACTAATCTGGTAGCAAAAGGTCAACCTGGTGCTATCGCTGTAATCGCTATTGCTCCCCGTGGCTGCCTGCTGCATGCTCCTGATATGTACATGGATAAAATCGCTGTTGGTCCTCGTGCCAAAGGCTGCATCGATATCAATGCTCCTATCAGCGAAAACCTGGAACGCGTAGCAAAAGCTATGAATCGTAAGGTTTCTGATCTGACTGTTGTATTACTGGATCGTGAACGTCATTATGGCTTGATGGATGAAATCCGTAAAGCAGGTGCTCGTATCTCCTTGATTACCGATGGCGATGTTAACCCGATTGTCGAATGCTGCATCGAAGGCAGCGGCGTGCATATGTACGTTGGTCGTGGCGGTGCTCCGGAAGGTGTTCTGGGTGCTGCTGCTGTTAAATGCCTGGGTGGCGATATGCAAGCACGTTTGTGCCCTGAAGATGACGCACAAGTACAACGTTGCCTGAAAATGGGTATCACCGATGTTAATAAAGTATTAACTCTGGATGATTTGGTAAAAGGCGATGACTGTATGTTCACTGCAACTGCAATCACCAACTGCAATATGCTGAATGGTCTGCGTTACTTCTCTGATGGTGTTCGTACTCATACCATTTCCGCTCGTTATAAAACTGGTACTGTTCGTTTCGTAGATGCTATTCACAGCATGGATCGCAAAGTATTGGCTGTAAAACTCTAATTTTCATAAAAAATATACTAATAGGGCGTGCTAGTTCATGCCCTATTAGTATATATTTGTATTTCATTAGTATGTATCATGGATAATATCTTATTAAAACAAGTTGCGGCTGTCGCGGAAGTGCAGAAGGCGGCAGCTTATCATAAACAAAAGCAAGCATGTATTTTAACCGGGTTGTCTCAAAGCAGCAAGCCGGTCTTTTTTGCTGCTGTTAGCGAGCTGTTGGAAGAAAATGGCAGCATAGCTATTATTACTTCTTCCCGTGAAGAAATTCGTGCCTATCGTCGAGAATTGAATTACTTATATCCGGATTTACCGATGCAGGAATTATATCCTGTTAATCTGCCGCGTATTCAGGCAGATACGCAAAGCTTAGATTTACAAGCAGGGCGTGCGGCAGCTTTTCGCTTTTTACAAGGGGAGGAACGTGGTATTGTCTTTATTACTGCGGAATCATTACAGCAGAAGCAATTACGTCCTGCACAAAATGGCGGTAAGCAGTTAAAGCTGCAAGTAGGTGAAGCACAGGAGCAACAAGATGTTATTAACCAACTAATCGCTTTCGGCTATGAGCGTACGGATCAGGTCGATGCTATAGGTCAATTTTGTCTGCGTGGCGATATTTTAGATGTTTTTCCTATCAATAGTAATCTCCCTGTGCGTATCGAGTGGTTTGATGCTGAGCTTGATGCTATGCGTACCTTTGATTTAGACAATCAGCGTAGTATTAAATCCTTAGAGCAGGTAAAAATAGCCCCATTGACGACTGCGGTTAGTGAAGAATATAATGCGGATATCTTTGACTATTGTGTACCGAGTACGCTGGTGATTGTGGATGAGCCGATGCTGGTATTTTCTATGCTGGATAAGCTTGATAAAGAAAATAAGGCTCATGCAGCAGAGTTATTTACTAAAGATGCTATTTTAGAAAAATGTGCTACCACTTCTGTACAGTTGGTATCAGCTTTATCCCACAGTTACCTGCAGGAATTACCTGCATTGAATATTCCTGTACGTTCTGTGGCACCGTATAATAAAAATATCAGCCTGCTGACTGAGGATTTGCAGAATTGGTTAGCTGATGGTATTACACCTATGGTGATGCTTTCCAGCAGCATTAAAGCTAGAGGTTTTGCAGAGAATCTGCATAATTATGGTGTTGAGGGACGTTATGCTAATTTAGAATTTCATCCTGGCGTAGTTAATGTCATGTATGGTGATTTAGACCATGGTTTCCGCTTCTGGGACAGCTCTTGGCTGCTTTTAACTGAAAATGATATTTTCGGTATGCAGAAGCGAAAACGTCTGCATAGTAAGAATCAGGGGCAGCAATTACAGTATTTTTCCGATATCAAGGCCGGAGATTATGTGGTTCATAAGGTACATGGTATCGGTCGTTATATTGGCGTCGAAAATGTGGAAGTCAGTGGTGTTCATCGTGACTATCTATTGATTGCCTATGCCGGTAATGATAAGTTATATGTACCTGTAGATCAAGTAAGTATGCTGCATAAATACGTAGGCAGCGAAGGCTCTGTTCCGCGTTTGTCGAAAATGGGCGGTAGTGATTGGAAAAAAACTACAGCTAAAGCAGCGAAGGCTATCACTGAACTGGCAGAAGAACTGTTACGCTTATATGCTCAACGGCAGATTATCCAGGGTCATGCTTTTAGTCCTGATACACAGTTGCAGAAGGAATTCGAGGATGAATTTCCGTATGAAGAAACTCCTGATCAGCTGAAGGCTATTAGCGAGATTAAGGCGGATATGGAGAAGCCGCAGCCTATGGAACGGTTATTATGTGGCGATGTAGGTTATGGTAAAACAGAGGTTGCTATCCGTGCGGCTTTTAAGGCGGTTGTAGATGGTAAGCAGGTAGCAGTAATGGTGCCGACAACTGTTTTAGCCCAACAGCATTATCTGACTTTTAAAGAGAGAATGCGTAATTTCGGCGTTAATGTAGAAATGCTAAATCGCTTCTGTTCTACCAAGGAGCAAAAGCGTATCCTGCAAAATTTAGAGGATGGGCGTGTAGATATTCTTATCGGCACTCATCGCTTATTGCAGTCCGATATTCATTTTCCTGATTTAGGTTTATTGATTATTGATGAAGAACAGCGCTTTGGCGTTGCACAAAAGGAAAAAATCAAAAAGTGGCGTACAGGGATTGATGTACTGACATTGTCGGCAACACCTATTCCACGTACTCTGCATATGGCGTTAGTTAATGGCCGTGATATGAGCGTTATTGAATCACCGCCGGAGGATCGACTGCCTGTCGAAACTTATGTCAGTGAATATAATGACGGCATGATTAAGGAGGCTATCGAAAGAGAGCTGCGTCGAGGTGGTCGTGTTTATTACGTACATAATCGTGTGGGCGGCTTAGAAGCCATTGCTGGAAAGTTACGCAAAATGGTACCTGGACTTAATATAAAAATAGCACATGGTCAGATGAATGAAGATATGCTAGAAGATGCCATGGTTACTTTTTATGAAGGTGGTTGTGATGTGCTTTTATGTACAACTATAGTGGAAAATGGTTTAGATGTTCCTCTAGCTAATACTATCATTATCGATGGTGCTGAAAACTTCGGCTTATCACAGCTTTATCAGATGCGTGGCCGCGTAGGACGTAGTTCACGTTTAGCTTATGCGTATTTTGTCTATAAACCTAATAAGGCTTTGAGCGAAGTGGCGGCTAAACGTTTGCAGGCTATTCGTGATTTTACGGAGCTTGGTGCAGGCTTTAAAATTGCTATGCGTGATTTGGAAATTCGTGGCGCAGGTAATTTATTAGGATCGGAGCAGCATGGTCATATTACCGGTATCGGCTTTGCTGCTTATTGCGAAATGTTGGAGCAGACGATTAACCGCTTGAAAAACGGTAAGACAGCAACTCCTGAACCGGATCCTGTTATGGAAATTTCGGCTGAAGCATATATTCCTGATGATTACATAAGTGATCCACGTTATAAAATGGAGCTTTATCGTCGCTTTGCAGAGATGCCCTATGCAGAGCGGGATGATTTGATGGATGAAATTATCGACCGTTTCGGCAACCCGCCGCAGGAGGTGGAAATGCTGTGGCGTATTGCTGCTGTTAAAGGTTTATGCCGCTTGATGAAAATACGCGGAGTCAGCGTACGTCAGGGGATTATACGGATTACTTTTTCTGAACATGCGAATGTCGAACCAGAAGCTTTACTAAAGTTATTAGCACAACATAAAAATACGATGAATTTCAAAAATGGTACAGAACCGCAACTGACATATAGAACAGGCAGCATGAAAGAGAAACCGTTAAATTGGCTTGAGAGAACTTTGCCGCTTTTGGCGGTCGGCGATAAAAAATGAATGGAGGTGAAAGCAGGATGAGCAAAGATAAATTTTTGCGTGGTGCAATGATTTTGACTATGGCCGGTTTGATGGTGAAGGTGATAGGCTCAGTTAACAGAATCCTGCTTTCACGGCTTTTAGGCGGTGAGGGAATAGGCTTGTACCAAATGGCCTATCCGGTGTACTTGTTGTTGTTAGCTATTTCCTCCGCAGGTATACCGATTGCGATTTCTATTATCGTTTCCGGATATCTGGCGAAGGATGATTATAGGTCAGTAAGACGGGTTTTCAGTGTATCATTACGTTTAATGGCCGGTGTCGGTGCTGTTTTGGCATTATTACTTTTCATTGCCGCTAATTATCTAGTGGATAGTGATATTATTCGTGATGGTAGAGCTTATTACGCTTTGACAGCCTTGATTCCAGCAATCTTTTTTGCAACGATTTTGGCGACCTTCCGTGGATTTTTTCAGGGGCATCAATTAATGACACCGCCTGCTGTTTCACAGATTATTGAACAGTTTATCCGTGTGGTGACCATGGTGCTTTTAGCTTATCTGCTACTACCTTATGGTTTAGAATTTGCTGCTGCAGGTGCTGCCTTCGGTGCTGTTCCGGGAAGCTTGACTGGCTTGATTGTTCTTGGCTTCTTTTATCGTCATTATCGTTATTTGTGGCAGCGGGAAAATTCCTCGATAGTCCAAAGTGAGACATTATCTACGAGAAGACTGATTAAGCGGCTGCTTTGGTTGGCCTTGCCTGTATCCTGTGCTAATGTACTGGTGCCTGTAACTAGTAGTATTGATGCGTTTTTAGTACCGGGATATTTGATTGACAGCGGTTTTTCTATTGAGCAATCTACCACCTTGTATGGTTATTTAGCAGGTATGGCACAACCGCTTATTTTAATGGCGACTATTCCGACTATGTCCTTAGCAACCAGTATCGTACCTGCTATTGCAGAATCCTTTGCTCTGCAACAGCATGAGGTGATTAAGCAGAAAGCAGCAACGGCAATCAAGATTTGTTGTCTGCTTACTCTTCCGGCAGCTGTGGGAATGAGCGTGCTAGCGGAAAATATCAGCTTGCTGTTATACGGGACAGTTAAAGCGGCGACGGCAATTATGCATTCCGGCCCTGCTATTTGGTTCTTAGGTATGCAGCAGGTGACGACAGCGATTCTGCAGGGTATGGGACATACAACACTGCCTATGGTTAATATGCTTTTAGGTATCGGCGCTAAGTTGATGGCAGTATGCGTATTGACTAATGCTGAATATAATATTGCCGGTGCGGCGTGGGCTACTAATATTAATTTTGCTTTAACGGCTTTATTGAATATCCTTGCTTTATATCGTTGTCGTATCAGCTTCGGTTGGTTGAAAATTATAAAAATCATGGTAGCTGCCATAGTGATGGGTGCCTTTACTTGGCTTGTTGCTGGTTGTGAAC
>UQWU01000034.1 GCA_900544885.1 uncultured Phascolarctobacterium sp.
GAGTTTCTTCTACACTATTTTTTACAATAGTTTTAAGTTCGTTATGGATAAATTGTTCGTTTAATTGTATAATGTTACCAGACATAGATTCTACCTTCTTTCGTATTTTGTGTGGTAACTTAATTGTAAGCAATGGTAGTCTCTATGTCTAATTTTTTTGAAATTAATTTGCGCAACTTATTATACGTTATCGCTTTTCTCTTAAAACAACTGTTTGTGAATTTCTTGTGCACCTGCTTTAAAAACAATTCTTATAATGGTAGAATATAAGTGAAATATAATAGAGAAAAATTGTTATTTTCTCGTAAAGATAAAGTGAGGTACAGATTATGAAATTATTTTCTTGGAATGTTAATGGCTTGAGAGCCTGCATGAATAAAGGATTTGCTGACTTTTTGGCAGAGTATGCACCGGACATTATCTGTTTACAGGAAACGAAGATGCAACGTGAACAGGCTGATTTTGTTTTCCCCGGTTATGAAGAATTTTGGAACAGTGCTGAAAAGAAGGGGTATAGCGGTACAGCAATTTTTACTAAACAAAATCCCTTGAATGTTACTTATGGCTTAGGTATTGCAGAACATGATAAGGAAGGACGTGTGATTACTGCGGAGTTTGCTGATTTTTATCTAGTAACCGTCTATACGCCTAATTCTCAACGCGGTTTGGCACGTCTTGATTACCGTATGCAGTGGGAAGTCGTTTTCCGCGAATATTTAGAGCGTCTTGATGCACAAAAGCCTGTAATTGTCTGCGGTGATTTGAATGTGGCGGCTGAAGAAATAGACTTAAAAAATCCTAAGACTAATCGTACTAATGCCGGCTTCAGTGATGAGGAGCGTGCTAAATTCCGCGAGTTGAAGGCAGCTGGTTTTGTGGATACTTTCCGTTATCTCCATCCTGAAGAAGTAAAATATAGTTGGTGGAGTTATATGTTTAAAGCTCGTGAAAAGAATGCCGGTTGGCGTATCGACTATTTCCTGGTATCCGAGCGTATTAAGGATAAGGTGCAGACTGCCGCTATTCATAACGAGGTTTTCGGCAGCGACCATTGTCCGGTAAGTATAGAAGTAGAAGTTTAAGCAGGTGATGAGGTATGGAGTTTAAAATCAAGGCTCCCTTTGAGCCGGCAGGTGACCAGCCGCAGGCCATTGAAAAATTAGCCGCAGGTGTGGAGCAAGGACTGCATACGCAGGTTCTTTTAGGTGCTACCGGTACGGGTAAAACTTATACTATTGCCCAGGTAATAAATAAAGTACAGAAGCCGACACTAGTTATAGCTCATAACAAAACTTTGGCTGCACAATTGGCAAGCGAATTAAAAGCGTTTTTCCCCGATAATGCTGTAGAATATTTTGTTTCTTATTATGATTATTACCAGCCGGAAGCATATATTCCGCAGTCCGATACTTATATCGAAAAGGATGCTTCCATTAATGATGAAATAGATAAACTGCGTCACTCGGCGACTAGTGCTTTATTTGAACGCAAGGATGTAATTATTGTGGCCAGCGTTTCCTGTATCTATGGCTTAGGTGCACCGCAGGATTATTATGATATGGTGTTATCTCTGCGCTTAGGGCAGATTATAGACCGCCAGCAGATTTTGCACAAATTAGTTGAAATTCAATACGACCGTAACGATATCGATTTTAAACGTGGTACTTTCCGCGTCCGTGGCGATGTCATTGAGGTTATTCCTGCCGCTTATGGCGAAAAGGCTGTGCGTATTGAAATGTTTGATAACGAAGTAGATAGTATTCTTGAATTTGACGTTTTAACAGGGGAGATTTTAGCTAGACGTAATCATGTGGCAATTTTTCCTGCTTCCCACTATGTAACTAGTCGTGAGAATCTTTTGCGAGCCATGGATGATATTCGTGAAGAATTAAAAGAGCGCTTAGATTATCTGAATCATAATTTTAAAATGCTAGAGGCACAGCGTCTGGAACAGCGGACTAATTATGATTTGGAAATGATGAACGAAATGGGATATTGCTCCGGTATCGAAAACTATTCCCGTCATTTGGCAGGACGTAAGGCAGGGGAACCGCCCTTTACCTTGGTCAATTATTTTCCTAAGGATTTTCTCTTAGTCGTGGATGAGTCCCATGTTACTTTACCGCAGATTCGTGCCATGTATGCAGGCGATCGCTCCCGTAAGCAGATGTTAGTAGACCATGGTTTTCGTCTGCCCTCTGCTTATGACAACCGTCCTTTGACTTTTGACGAATTTCAAGAGCAGATTAATCAGGCAATTTATGTTTCGGCGACACCTGCTGCTTATGAAATGGAACAGGCGGAGCAAGTAGTAGAGCAGATTATCCGACCCACAGGCTTATTAGATCCTCAGATTGAGATTCGTCCCATTGCCGGACAGATAGATGATTTATTAGGGGAAATCAATAAAACTGCAGCCGCCGGCGAGCGTGTTCTTGTAACAACGCTGACCAAACGCATGGCCGAGGACTTGACGGAATACTTAAAACAAGCAGGTGTAAAAGTACGTTATCTCCATTCGGAAATCGCTACTATTGAGCGTGCCGAAATTATTGACGGACTGCGTGCAGGTAAATTTGACGTTTTAGTAGGTATTAACTTGCTGCGTGAGGGTCTTGATTTGCCGGAGGTAAGCTTGATTGCAATTTTAGATGCGGATAAAGAAGGCTTTTTGCGCAGTGATACGGCGATGATTCAGACTATTGGCCGCGCAGCACGTAATGAGCATGGACGTGTTATTATGTATGCTGACCGTATTACTGATAGTATGCACCGTGCGATTGATGAAACTAACCGTCGTCGCGAGAAACAGCAGGCGTATAATGAGGAACATCATATTACACCGAAGACTGTTTATAAGGAGCAACGTCATCTGATTAAGCTGACCCGTGTTGCGGATGATGAAGCTGCTGCCGAGTATGGCAGTAAGCCACTGAAAAAGCAGTCTAAGAAAGAGCTGGAATCTTTGTCCCGTGATTTGGAACGTAGAATGCAAGAGGCGGCGAAGGCTCTTGATTTTGAAGCTGCTGCCGAATTACGTGACCAATTAATTTTGGTTAAAGGTCAGTTGGGGCAGAAGCTAGTGCCGAAAAAGAAGAAGAAATAACTCAAGGAGTTTTGCTATATGCAGGAAAAAATAATTGTCAAAGGAGCACGTCAGCATAATCTGAAAAATATTACTGTGGAAATTCCGCGGAATAAAATGGTGGTCATTACTGGTTTAAGTGGTAGTGGTAAATCTAGTCTGGCGTTTGATACTATTTATGCTGAGGGACAAAGACGTTATGTAGAAAGTCTTTCGGCCTACGCCCGTCAGTTTCTGGGACAAATGGATAAGCCTGATGTTGATTATATTGAAGGCTTGAGTCCGGCTATCTCTATAGATCAGAAAACTACTAGCCGTAATCCTCGTTCTACTGTAGGTACAGTTACAGAAATTTATGATTATCTGCGTCTGTTGTTTGCCCGTGCAGGTGAACCCCATTGTCCTCAGTGTGGGAAGCTGATTGAGCAGCAGAGTGTACAGCAGATTGTAGATAAAGTTTTGTCCTTGCCGGGTGGTACACGTTTTATGGTTATGGCACCTTTAGTACGTGGACGTAAGGGCGAGCACCAAAAGGTGTTGGATGAAATGCGTCGAGCTGGCTATGTACGTATGTATATTGATGATGAAGTACGCACATTAGACGAAGAAATCATTTTAGATAAAAAGAAGAAGCATAGTCTATCAGTTGTTATTGACCGTTTGGCAGTGCGGGAAAATATTCAGCAGCGTTTGACGGACAGTGTGGAAACAGCTTTAAAATTAGCGGATGGCTTTGTTGAAATTGCCTTAATGCAGGAAAAAACAGAAATCATGCTCTTTAGTGAGCATTTTGCCTGCAATGATTGCGGGATCAGCTTACCGGAAATCGAGCCACGTTTATTTTCCTTTAATAATCCTTTTGGTGCTTGTCCTGAATGTACAGGCTTAGGTATGAATATGGAATTTGATAAGGCCTTAATTATTCCCGATGGGGATAAATCCTTTGCTGATCGTTGTTTGGCCTCCTTTAGTAATAATCTTAATTCTTATTTCATGAAGCAGCTGGGTGCTGTTCTGGCAGCCTATGGCTATACGTATGATAATACTTGGAACGATTTAACTCCCGAGGTGCAGGATTTATTGTGGTCTGGTGCAGGGGAGCGTAAATTTGCTTTCTGGTATGAAAATCTGCAGGGCGAGGTCAAAATGCACGATACTACTTTTGATGGTATTTTGAGCATTATGAAACGTAAATATAAAGAAGCCTTTAGCGACAGTATGCGTCAGGATATGGAAGAGTTTATGACGACAAATCCTTGTCCTGTATGTCATGGCAGTCGTTTGAAAAATGAAGCTTTATCTATTTTAATCGGGGGCAAGAATATTTGTCAGGTAACGGCAATGACAGTACGCGAAAGTCTACAGTTTTTTGCCGATTTAAAGCTGACACCGCGCCAACAGCTGATTGCTAAGCAGGTGCTAAAGGAAATTAGTGCCCGACTGCAATTTTTAAATGATGTAGGTCTTGATTATTTAACTTTGGATCGTAGTGCAGGTACTCTTTCCGGCGGCGAAGCCCAGCGTATTCGCTTGGCAACACAGATCGGCAGTGGCTTGACCGGAGTTTTATATATTTTAGATGAACCGTCCATCGGTCTACATCAGCGTGATAATGGTAAATTGCTGACGACATTGAAGCATTTGCGTGATTTAGGTAATACCTTAATCGTAGTAGAGCATGATGAAGAAACAATGTATGCTGCTGATGAAATTATTGATATTGGTCCTGGTGCAGGTGAGCATGGCGGTGAGGTTGTGGCTCAAGGCACGGCAGAGAAGATTAAGCAGGTAGAGCAGTCTGTAACAGGTGCTTATCTCAGTGGCCGCAAATTTATTGCTGTGCCTAAAAAGCGTCGCCAGTGTGATGGTCGTTATCTGACTATTAAGGGAGCACGGGCAAATAATTTGAAGAATATCGACGTCAGCATTCCTCTCGGTGTACTTACAGTAGTAACCGGTGTGAGTGGTAGTGGTAAGTCTACTTTAATAAATGATATTCTCTATAATGCTTTGGCAGTAAAACTGCATGGTGCCCGTTTGCGTCCCGCAGAGCATGATAGTATTGAAGGCTTGGAGAATGTGGATAAGGTTATTAATATAGATCAATCACCTATCGGCAGAACGCCACGCTCCAACCCTGCAACTTATACGGGTGTATTTGATTTCATCCGCGAATTATTCAGCCAAACTAATGAAGCGAAGATGCGTGGCTACAAGGCAGGACGTTTTAGTTTTAATGTGAAGGGCGGACGCTGTGAGGCTTGCAAGGGCGACGGTATGAATAAAATCGAAATGAATTTCCTGCCTGATGTTTATGTTCCTTGTGAGGTTTGTCATGGTGCTCGTTATAACCGCGATACCTTAGAGGTACATTATAAAGGTAAAACTATTGCCGATGTTTTGGATATGACTGTCAGCGAGGCCTGTGAATTCTTTAAAAATCTGCCACGTATTCACCGTAAGTTAGAGGTTTTAGAGGATGTTGGCTTGGGTTATATTCATTTAGGACAGGCGGCAACGACGCTTTCAGGTGGTGAAGCTCAACGTATTAAGTTGGCGGCCGAGCTTTCTCGTCGCAGTACAGGACGTACAGTTTATATTTTGGACGAGCCTACTACAGGTTTACATATTGCCGATGTCCATAAATTATTGGAGGTTTTACAGCGTTTGGTAGAAGCCGGTGACAGTGTTATCGTCATCGAGCATAATTTAGATGTTATTAAGACTGCAGATTATATTATCGATTTAGGACCGGAGGGCGGCGATAAGGGCGGTACATTATTAGCAAGCGGTACGCCTGAAGCAGTGGCGAAGGTGAAAAAATCATATACAGGACAATATATTCAAGAAGAATTAGCAAAAGCGAAAAAGAACGGGTGGTATAAATGACGGAGCTGGCAGCAGGTTTTAGTGAAAATATCCGTAAAGCCTTAGCTGTATTGCCGGAAAAACCAGGTGTTTATCTGATGCATGATGCAGAAGGCAAGGTTATTTATGTAGGCAAGGCGGTGGTGCTGAAAAACCGCGTCCGCAGTTATTTTCGTAATTTAGCTAGTCACACACCGAAGGTCAAGGCTATGGTGGCGAAAATTGCTGAGATTGAAACTATTGTTACTTCTAGTGAAGTGGAAGCTTTGATTTTAGAGTGTAACCTGATTAAGAAATATCGTCCGCGTTATAATATCAGTCTTAAAGATGATAAAACGTATCCTTATTTAAAAGTTACGGTGCAGGAGGATTTTCCCCGACTTTTAGTAACTCGCCGGCAGAGCCGTGACGGAGCGAAGTATTATGGACCCTATGCTGATGCCGGTGCCATGCATGCCACAGTAAAATTACTGCGTTCTATGTTTCCTTTGCGTACGTGCAGAAAGATGAATCCGGATCGTCCTTGCTTAAATTATCACATCAAGCGCTGCTTAGCACCGTGTGCAGGTCGTATCGGCCGTAGTGAATATCAGCAGATGATTAAAAGTGTCTGCATGGTTTTAGACGGCAGGACGACGGAGCTGGAGCGTGATTTAAAGCGGGCCATGCAGGAGGCGGCCGAAAATTATGCTTTTGAAGAGGCTGCCCGTCTGCGAGATCAATTGCAGGCCGTGGAGCGTTTGAATGAAACGCAAAAGGCTGTGACGAATAACGGCGGTGATATGGATATCATCGGGTTTGGCAAGGATATGACAGGATTATGCTTGCAGATTTTCTTTGTCCGCAAGGGTAAGCTGATGGGCCGTGATAATTTCTTTTTGGAGGATGCTGACGATACCTCTGATGAAGTTATTACTGCCTTTATCAAGCAATATTATAATGAGGCAACCTTTGTACCACACGAAATCGTGGTGCCATATTTGCCGGAAGCAGCCGAGCAGCAGCTGATTGAAAACTGGCTGGCAGAAAAGGCACAGAGAAAGGTAGTTTTATTACTGCCGCAGCGTGGTGTGAAAAAGCAGTTATTGGAGCTGGCGAATACTAATGCTGTTAAATTATTAGAGGAACGCTTACGTAAGGGCAACTTATCCCTGACAAGTGATGTACAGGCAGCAGAAGAATTACAACATATTTTGGGTGTGGAGCATTCTTTGGTGCGCATGGATTGCTTCGATATCAGTCATACGCAAGGTACGGAAACAGTTGCTTCCATGGTTGTTTTCCGCAATGGCAGTCCGAGTAAAAAGGATTATCGTAAATATAAAATTGTATCGGCAGAGGGTAAGCCTGATGATTTCAAATCCATGAAAGAGGTTGTTTACCGCCGTTACAAGGATTATGAAGATTTACCCAGCCTAGTAATCATCGATGGTGGTAAAGGACAGCTGAGCTCGGCTTTAGAGGTCATTCGCGGTTTAGGTTTGGCAGAGCTGCCTGTGGTCAGCTTAGCAGAAAGGGAAGAGGAAATCTTTATTCCTCATCAAAGTAAAAGTATTGTCTTGGACAGGGATAGTGCGGCTTTAAAGCTTATCCAACGTATCCGTGATGAAGCCCATCGCTTTGCAATTACCTATCACCGTAAGCTACGCAGCAAGCGTAATCTGGTGTCGGTATTAGATCATGTAGAGGGAATCGGGCCGAAACGGCGGCAGGAGCTGTGGAAGGCTTTTAAGACACTGGACGCGATGAAGGCGGCTACTGTGGAAGAGTTGGCTGATGTCGAAGGTATGAATTATGCAGCGGCGCAGACTTTGTATGATTTTTTCCGCTTAGATTTAGTGGGTAAAAAAGATGCGATGAAGTAATAATTTCTTAAAAGTTCACAGCAAATTTAAAGATTTTCTAGGATTTTATGTTATAATAAGCTTATCAATAATTATTATTCATAGGAGGAGATAATATGTCTAAATGGGTATGTAATATCTGTGGTTATGTTTATGACCCCGAAGTTGGCGATCCGGATAACGGCGTAGAAGCTGGTACTGCTTGGGAAGATGTTCCGGCGGATTGGGTTTGCCCCCTGTGCGGTGTAGGCAAAGACGACTTCAGCGAAGAATAAGACGCGGTTTTAGCGTAAAACAATTACATAGAAACATATTTGCAAGGATGAAGAGAATCGGTGTTACGGCCGGTTCTCTTTTTTTACCTAGATTTAACAGCATGAAAGAGGATTTTAGTATAATATATCTAAATAATACGTATGGTATTTTACATGGTGTTTGCATGTTTGCTATTTAATCGAAAGAGGTAAAAAGCATGATTTATTGTGTTGAAGATGAACAAAATATTTGTGAATTAGAGGTTTACACTTTGCAATCCGTTGGTATGGAGGCCAAGGGCTGTGGCAGCGGTCAGGAATTATTTGCGGCTATGGAAAAGGAAGTACCTGAATTAATCGTTTTGGACATTATGTTGCCCGATGAGGATGGTATGAGTATCTTACGTCGTCTGCGTGCGGATAAGCGTTTTGCTAGTGTGCCCGTTATCATGGCTACTGCTAAAGGGTCAGAATTTGATAAAGTTAAGGGCTTGGATTGGGGTGCTGATGACTATATTGCTAAACCCTTCGGTATGCTGGAAATGGTAGCACGTATCAAGGCTGTATTGCGTCGCTGCAATGCTCATGAGCCTGCTGTAGCGGAAAATGAAATTATCAGCGTCGGTAATTTAGTGGTTAATCCGTTAGAGCATAAGGTTTTGGTTGATGACCAAGAAGTAGTGCTGACCTTAAAGGAATACGAATTACTGAAAAAATTCTTGTTGAATCCGGGTATTGTTTTCTCCCGTGATAAATTGCTGAATGATATTTGGGGCTATGAATTCAGTGGTGAAACAAGAACTGTTGACGTACATATCCGTACATTGCGTCAGAAATTAGGAGATGCCGGCGAATTAATTGAAACCATTCGTGGTGTAGGTTATCGTATGGCTGCCAGTAAATGAAGCAAAAGATTTTCCGCAGTCTTGTTTTACTAACAAGTTTATCAGTATTTTTAGTCATGTTGCTTTTTGCTTGGATAGCATATCATTATATTTTGCGTGATAGTTATGATAATTTAAAAAGGGAAGCCAATGTTTTAATTGCTTCGCAAAGAGATGGGGTTATTTCCATTTCCGATTTACGCAATTTACATATTGATGATCGCGTGACTATGATTGGCCCCGATGGGACTGCGTTATTTGACAATTATGCCTCTTATGATAAGATGGAAAACCACTTTGAGCGTGAAGAAATCAAAGAGGCCATGACTGTTGGTGAAGGCTTTTCTAGTCGTGCTTCGGAAACTTTGGGGAAAGGTATTCTTTACTATGCAGTGAAGTTGCCCAATGGTAATATTTTACGTTTTTCTCGTACTAATGATGTAATCTTCCAACAGGCCAATTTATTATTCGTTTATTTGATAGGTATTTTCCTATTAGTGTTAATAGGTGCGTTTATTGCTGCAAAATCTATCACTGATAAAGTTTTACGACCTTTGGAGCAGTTAGATTTGGAGAAGGCAACGGCTGATGCTGTTGATTATCCGGAGCTGCAACCGATTTTAAATTACTTCTCTTTACAGAAAGAGCGCTTGGGACGTGAAATGCGTCGCTATAAAAGCAAGAAACAGGAGTTAAAAGCGGTAAGTAATAATATGAATGAAGGTATGCTTTTTTTAGATACGCATTGGAATGTGGTATCGATTAATAAAAGTGCAGTTAATTTTTTCGGCAAAGAAAAGCAATATCTATTGGGCTGTAATTTACTGTCTTTAGACGGTAGTGAAGAAGTACAACGATTATTAAATGAAATTGCTACTAATGGTAAAGGAAGACTGATTTTAAATCGTGGTAGCAGTTATTTTCAATTAAATGGTAGTCGTATTGCCGATAAGGGTTTTGTACTCTTAATTATGGATGTTACTGAACGCACAGCATCGGAAAAGTTGCGTCGCGAATTTTCTGCTAACGTTTCGCATGAACTTAAAACACCCTTGCAATCAGTTTTGGGTTATTCAGAAATCATGCTTAGTGGTTTAGTGCGTCCGGAAGATACTAAACGCTTTTTGCAAAAAATTTATGATGAAGCGCAGAATTTATTACGCCTGATTGATGATATTATGAAATTATCCAAGTTGGATGAATTAAGTCACGATATGTTAGAAGAATTCAGCTTGCAGCAGATTGCCCAAAAAGCTATTTGCCGTTTACGTGATAAGGCAAAAAAACTAGAAGTAGAGCTGATTTTGGAAGATAACACAGCCAAGCCCGGTGTTATTTTAGGTATTTCCTCTTTGATGGAGGAAATCTTTTTCAATCTGCTGGATAATGGCCTGAAGTATAATCGTGAGGGCGGTAATGTAACACTGAAAATTAGTGAATCAGAAAATAAATATACCGTTAGCATTAAAGATACAGGTATAGGCATAGCTACAGAAGAGCTGCCACATATTTTTGAACGCTTCTATCGTGTTGACCGTAGTCGTCATAAAGCTGTCGAAGGTACAGGGTTAGGTTTATCCATTGTTAAACACGGTGTGCTTTTCCATGGCGGTACTGTACGTGTTTTCAGCACTATCGGCGAGGGTACTGAATTTGTACTGAAATTCCCCAAGAAAAACTATATTCCCAAGGATGAAGTTGTGGAAGCGAATGCACAAGACAGATCTTCAAATATATGATACAATAAAAGCACCGATTGAATTGGTGCTTTTATTTTTTTAACTCATATCTATAATGAGGGAAATTAGATAATTAAGGAGGCTTGTATCATGCAAGTAGTTTTAACAATTGTAGGTAAAGACCAAGTAGGTATTACCGCTAAAGTAGCTAATGCTTTGGCCGGTATGAATATGAACATTATTAATATTAATCAAAACATTATGCAAGGCTTTTTTAATATGGTATTAATCGCAGATATGTCCAAGGCTAATGTTACCTTGGCACAGGCACGTGAAAATATGGAAAATCTGGGCAAGGAAATGTGTCTTGATGTACGTCTGCAAAGTGAAGATATTTTCACTGCTATGCATCGTATTTAGGAGGCTGCCATGCTGTTCAATACTCAAGATATTTTAGAAACCAATAGTATGATTACCGAGCATAATCTGGATGTACGCACCATCACCATGGGCATCAGCCTGCGTGACTGCTGTCATTCCGATATTAAGGTAACTGCAGAGAAAATTTATGATAAAATCTGTACTAAGGCAGAACGCTTAGTTAAAACTGGTGAGGATATCGAAAATGAATTAGGTGTGCCTATTATTCATAAGCGTATTTCCGTAACTCCGATTTCTATTGTCGGTGAAAGCTGCGACAGCAATGATTATGTACCTTTAGCACAAGCTTTGGATAAAGCAGGTAAAGCTGTAGGTGTTAACTTTATCGGCGGTTTCTCCGCTTTAGTGGACAAAGGCTATACTAAGGGTGATCGTAACCTGATTGCTGCTATTCCTGAAGCTTTGGCTGTTACTGATATTGTCTGCTCCTCCGTTAGTGTCGGTTCTACTAAATGCGGCATCAATATGGATGCTGTTAAGCAGATGGGTGAAGTGGTTAAGGCAACTGCTGCCCGTACTGCGGACCGCGATGCTATAGGTTGTGCCAAATTAGTTATTTTCTGTAATGCTGTACCTGATAATCCGTTTATGGCAGGTGCTTTTCTCGGTGTAACCGAGCCTGAGTGTGTTATTAATGTTGGCGTCAGCGGTCCCGGAGTGGTTAAGCACGCTTTAGAGCAGGTAAAAAATGGCGATATCGGTATGGTTGCAGAAACCATTAAACGTACTGCTTTCAAGATTACCCGCGTAGGTCAATTAGTAGCTCAAGAGGCTGCCCGTCGTTTAAATACCCAGTTCGGTATTATCGATTTGTCCTTAGCACCGACACCGGCTATCGGCGACTCTGTTGCACATATTCTGGAGGAAATCGGCTTGGAGAGTTGTGGCGGCCCGGGTACTACTGCTACTTTGGCTATGCTGAATGACGCTGTTAAAAAAGGCGGTCTGATGGCTTCTAGCTATGTCGGCGGCTTGAGTGGTGCCTTTATTCCTGTAAGTGAAGATGCAGGTATGATTGCTGCAGTGGAACGTGGCAGCCTGTGCTTAGAAAAATTGGAAGCTATGACCTGCGTATGTTCCGTAGGTTTAGATATGATTGCTGTGCCTGGTAGCACTACTGCCAGCACTATTTCTGCAATTATTGCCGATGAAGCTGCTATCGGTATGATTAATAATAAAACTACTGCTGTCCGCTTAATCCCTGTGCCTGGTAAAGGTGTGGGCGAGAGTGTAGAATTCGGCGGCTTATTAGGCTATGCTCCGATTATGCGCGTCAATGAGTTCAGTGCTGAAAAATTCATCAACCGCGGCGGACGCATTCCTGCACCGGTAAGGAGTCTGACCAACTAATGCTACGTAAAGCACAGCGAGAAGCTGTTTTAAAGATTTTGGAGGATACCTATAAGGGTACAAAAACGGCTTTGAATTACAATTCTCCTTTTGAATTATTAATTGCTGTTATTTTGTCTGCCCAATGTACAGATGAACGTGTTAATGTGATTACTGCCCGTCTGTTTCCGCGTCTGAATACGCCGGAGAAAATGGGAGCGTTGACCCAAGAGCAGATGGAAGAGGAAATCCGTGACTGCGGTCTATATCATGCTAAAGCGAAAAACATCCTCGGCACTTGTCATATGTTGGTAGAAAAATTTCATAGCACGATTCCCAGTGATATCAAAACTATGATGGAGCTGCCTGGTGTAGGTCAGAAAACAGCTAATGTTGTGGCCAGCATTATTTATAATGTTCCTGCTATTGCTGTGGATACTCATGTTTTCCGTGTTTCACATCGTTTAGGACTGGCCAAGGGTGCTGACCCTTTGGCAACGGAAAAGGAGCTGCAAAAGGCTATTCCTATGGAAAAATGGAGCGATGCCCATCATTGGTTCATTTGGCATGGACGCAAAATCTGCAAAGCGCGTAAACCCTTATGTAAGGAATGTCCGTTGCTGGCAGAGTGTCCTTTTAAAGAAAAGAATTTATAAAATGCCGTAATTGGAGATGTTGGTTTTGCGTAATTATTTATTGGTTGATTTTGAATTTACTACTTATACCCGTCCTGTAGGCAGACCGAGAGGCTTTTTCTCTGAAATTATCGAAATCGGTGCTGTATTGTTAAACGGTGAGGATTTTGCGGAAATGAGCCGTTACCAGAACTTTGTCAAGCCGCAGTTTTATCCTAAGCAGGCTCAAGCCTCTCTTGATTTCTGCATGATTACTGCTGCTGATATGAAGACGGCAATTACTTTTCCGGAAATGGTCGAGGCCTTAGGAAAGATGTATGTGCCTGGAGAAACTTATTTTGTAGCTTGGGGCGACAGTGATTATAAGGTATTGGACACGGCCTGCCAACGCTATAAAGTAGAAAATCCTATTCAATTTGAAGATTATCTTGATTTAGCAGAGGCTTATAAGCTAATGAAGGGTGATGATTATACTACTGGTCTGAAAGCTGCTACAGTGGAGCAAGAAGTAGATACTGCCGGCTTATGGCATACTGCTTTTGATGATGCTAATAATACCGGTAAGCTGATGAAAAAATTAGTGGAAAATGGTTGGCAACCGGAAACTTATTTTCAGGCTAAAGCGGAATTAGAAGCAGAAGAGGCTGCTAAGCCGAAAAATCATTGCAGATACTAAATTCTATTAGGATACAAGCTAAAAAAAGTGTATAATGTTGTGTTTTGACCTGTAAGGGAACTTATCCTTTGCAGGTCTTTCTGTTTGTTTGCCCGGAAAAATGACAAGTAGCAGGTGAAAAAGAAAAAGCGCAACAGTTTTGGTACTGCTGCGCTAGATAAATCAAAGGATACTTCTTACTGCTTTGTGCTGTTTTTTTTCTTTTAGCTTATCCTTCATAAAGCGTTTATAAACCTCTACGCCGGGCTGATCATAAGCATCGACGTTGGCAAATTCGCCTTCATAGGCAACGCTGAGCATGAAGAAATACATTAACTGCCCCAGATAATATTCATTTAGCTTGGGCAGGGTGAATGTTGCATTATAGCGGTTATCGCTGTTTAAAGCATCTGCGTTGGCTTCTAAAGCTGTATTCAGAGCCATATTCATATTCATACCCTCGTAGGGGGCGAAAAAGTTCATTTCAGGGAAAGGATTATGCAGAACAGCTTCTTCCTCCGGGTCAGCGATTTTCAGGAATTGGATGACTTTATTAAGACGACCTTCCTGATGCTGCTGGGTTTGGGCGTGCATATCAGTAGTACCGACAGCAACGATAGGTGTTCTGCCGTAATTAACGATATGACCGTCACGGTCGAAACGTTTGCCTAAGGATTCGGCTAGTAATTGTACATACCATTCGCTAAGTGATTTCAGATGCATACTGTAAGGCATAAAAACTTCTATGTCACGTCCGTCTAAATAGGCTATATATTTGACTAAGGCGTTGAGCAGGGCAGGGTTTTCCTCCAGCTCTGCCTGACGGCAGTAATTATCCATTTCACGGGCACCGCGAAGAAATTCTTCAATATCACTGCCTAAGGCAGCCATGGTAATCAAGCCGGGATCAGTCATAACGCTGAAGCGTCCGCCGATACCCTCTTTGATATCAAATTTCCACCAGTTGAATTTATTGGCTAAATGTAATAGTGGTGCTTTACTTTCATCGGCCTGAAGATCAGTAACAACGGTACATTCTAAATCAATGGCAGGATTTTTTTCCATACGGTAATAAAAATAGGTAAAGGCGGAAATAGTTTCCAGAGTTGTACCTGATTTAGAAATAGGTGCTAGCATAACCTTTAATTGACGTTGTTGCTGTACAGCCATTTCAGCCAGACATTTGATTTCGTAGGCCAGACTGTTGCAGTCTACCGGGTCTAGATTATTACCGGAAAAGTAGATGCGTGGATGACCTTGACGGACAATATGGTTGGAGTTCCAATAATAACCGCCGAAGGCATCAAAAAGAACCTTGCTGCCTAAATAGGAGCCGCCTACGCCTAAAAAGATGACTACATCCTTCTGTTGCAGATATTTACCGTATTTATAAAGCTTGATGATGGAGTCTTCCGTATTAGGATTATCATCAGCAATATAGGGCATACGCGGAAAATATACATGCTCAGGAGTACCATCTTTGGAGAGATGGTTTTTGGAGGTACCTGTTACGCGAATGCTTTGGATTGCTTTTTCGGCAGCAGCACCACGGGTATGAAGCTCTTGGGCTATTTTGTCAGCATCTAAACGTTTAGTGCCGAACATATTGGTGAAATCAAAAACCAGGCCGCTGGGCATGGTTATTTTTTCTTTCAAGACATACACTCTCCTGTCAAATTTATTTTCGCAAAGCTATTTAGCTTTTTTGGAAGTCTGACGGCGGTTGCTACCGGTTTTCGGGGCTTTACGTTTGTTGATAACGGAGTTACGGCCACGTTTTACACCGGAGGATTTTTTCTTTTTGGACGGAGTGTTGGTGGCAACACGGCGGGCAACGGTAGCACCTTCCAGATTTTGACGTTCCATCAGAATACCAAGCTTGTTTTCAATATTACGCAGCCATTTCAGTTCATCAGGAGTATACAAGGTAATAGCCATACCGTCATTGCCTGCACGTCCTGTTCTGCCGATACGGTGTACATACCAGTCTACATCATGGGGAATATCATAGTTGATGACATGGGTAACGCCTTCAACGTCTAAGCCGCGGGCAGCCAGGTCACTGGCAACGAGAATCTGGATTTTAGCATCGCGGAAGGATTTCATGACGGTTTTACGTTTAGCAGGGGACATCTCACCGTGCAATACGTCTACGTTATAGCCCTGCATACCCAGCCATTCGCCTAATTCCTTGGTGCGTTCCTTACTCATGCAAAAGACAATCATCAGATAAGGATTAAGGCGCTCAATTAAGGAAGCTACAGCTTTATTTTTGTATTCTTCAGTAGTTTTCAGACAGATTTGCTGAATTTTATCAACAGTAGCCTTATCGGGGTTAATATCGATTAAAGCACAATTTTTAGTTAATTTTTTGCCTAGCTTACGTACCTCTTCAGATAAAGTAGCACTGCAGAGCATGGTCTGGTGTTCGGGTGCGGTCATAGCAATCAGGTCTAAGGCTTCGTCCATAAAGCCCTGCTGCAACATTTCGTCAACCTCATCCAGTACTAGATATTTAACACCGCCTAAATCGGTATTACCCTTGCGGATATGGTCTAAAAGACGGCCGGGTGTACCGATGAGCACGTGACTGCGTCCCTCCAGTTTGTGTTTCTGGGTTTCGTAATCACGGCCGCCGACAACGGCCAGTGCCTTGATTTCGCTGTCGCCGAGAATCTTTTTCAACTCGGTAGCAATCTGCTGTGCCAGTTCGCGGGTCGGGGTGATAACTAGAGCTTGCACATAGGGCTTAGTAACGTCGATTTTTTCGGCTAACGGTACTAAGAAGGCCAAGGTTTTACCTGTACCTGTCTGTGCACGGGCAATAACGTCACGTCCTGCGAACAGAGCGGGGATGGCTTGTTCTTGTACCGGCATCGGCTTTTTAATACCCATTTTATTTAATTGCTCGATGGTGTTGGCACATACCTTTAAGGCTGCAAAACCATTAGTCATATTCATATTCATCATACCTCTTTTCTTAAAAAATTTTTATCTTAATCGGAAAAATAAAATCTTTATGTAATCAACATAATTATATCGATATTTATAATTAAATAATTATACCATAGATAGCCTGCTTTCGCAAAAAAACAGCAAATTTAGCAGGACGGAAATATTTGTAAAATTTATTTGTCGCTAAAGTAATTTCGTATTATAATAATATAAAATAAATATACGTATGAGGAGGATGCTTTATGTGCCAAACCCCAGATTGGTCTGTTGGTGACCGTTATCTGCGTGAAAACGCTCTCGAGCTTGCCCCTTTAGTGGAAAAATTCTCTCCCTGTCCTTTGTGTCCCAAGGAGAAGGAGGAGTATTTCACTATTCTCTTGACCGGTATCGTGGCTCAGCAATTGCCACCGGATGTCAGTCAGCAGCTCATGACCAACATTGAACGCTTAGTAGGTAGTCCTGTTACACCGCAAGCAGTACTGGATGTTCCTGCAGAGAGTTTTTTGGAGATAGGACTGGTGCCGCAGAAGGTAGAATACATGCGTAATTTTGCCCAAGCTATTTTAGACGGTAAGGTAACCATGGATAAATTCGCTGAAATGACTGATAGTCAGATTTCTAAGCAGCTGTTACAAATCCGCGGCTTAGGTCAGTGGACTATTGAAATGTTCCTTTTGCTGGCTCTGTGTCGTACAGATGTAGTGCCTTCTGCTGATTTCATTTTCAAGAAAGAACTACAGAAGATGCTGAATTTGCCGGACCTGCCTAAACGTGGTCAGATTAATAAGCTTACAGAAAAATGGCGCCCTTGGCGTTCCTTGGCTGTGTGGTATATCTGGCAGCAGGCTAATAGTGAAAGTAAATAATAAGCAAATGAGTGAGCAGTAGTCAGTAGATTACTGCTCATTTTTTGTATTTAGCTTGTAAAATGTAGTTTTACGTGGGGAAACAGCGTTTTTCTTGCTTAGGCTATGTAACAACGCTCATTGATGTGATATAATAAAAAATAATAATAACGAAAGCTCATGGGGGTTACATAATGAAATGTCCATTTTGTTCACATAACGACAGCCGTGTAATTGACAGCCGTGCCGTGGAAGAT
Source organism: uncultured Phascolarctobacterium sp. (assembly GCA_900544885.1). GTDB lineage: Bacteria > Bacillota > Negativicutes > Acidaminococcales > Acidaminococcaceae > Phascolarctobacterium_A. Next base: position 17,732 of record UQWU01000034.1, read on the forward strand.
GGTATTACGATACGTCGTCGTCGTGAATGTCCGAACTGCGGTCGTCGTTTTACTACTTACGAAAAATATGAGGAAACTCCGTTGGTAGTAAGCAAAAAGGATGGCCGTCGTGAATTATTTGACGCTAAAAAGCTTTTAGGCGGCTTATTGAAGGCATTTGAAAAACGTCCTGTGTCTTACGAAAAAGTACAGGAGATTGCGGACAGCATTGAACGTGAATTACGTATGTCCGGAGAAACGGAAATCGAAAGTGCTAAAATCGGTGAATTAGTAATGCAATATCTGGAAGATACCGACCAGATTGCTTATGTACGTTTTGCCTCTGTATATCGTCAGTTTGCTGATGTAAAAAACTTTATGCAGGAACTGGAGCGGATTATGCAGAAAAGCAAAACCGAAAACTAAATAGCTGTTTATTCATTGTTACAGCAAAGGAGGCTTACTGATGAAAAAATTATTACTTACTTTGGCTTTGACTGTGGGTTTAACTATGGCCATGAGCTGCAGTGCTTTGGCTGCGGAAAGATTGTTTACCTTCTCCAACAATAATGACAATGCGGTAAAAGAGGTTAATTATTATTTGGAGCATGGTGCTGAGGTTAAATATCTGCACACTGCTGCTAAGAATACTGACAGTACGGTAATCATTACTTTGGTGCTGGAGATTCCGCAGGGAATTCCTGCTTATAAAAAATAAAAATGTTGTTTTAACTCTGTTGTATAGCTTTTACGATGCTATATGGCAGAGTTTTTTCTTGCAAGAGCAATATTTTTTTGTTTTGCTGTTAAGCTAAAACTATGAGAGGTATATGCGGTTTTATTTTGACAGCAGGAGTAAGATTGATCTAGGGTTATTTTTCTTATGCGGTTAAGCTTGTTTTTGCTGTTACTGGCTTAAATGTTTAATAATAAACTTTAATAATTTTTTGCTGTTAACTAAATG
>UQWU01000035.1 GCA_900544885.1 uncultured Phascolarctobacterium sp.
AACGTCGAAAGTACTTGGCTGGAAGCGGCCTGGGAGGATAGAAAATCGCCGGTTAAGAAAAGAACCATACCAAGAGTATGGTTCTTTTTTTTTACAAAGTATTATTTCAGAGAAATCCGACAAAGAGATAATGAGTAGAAGATGTCTTTCTTGTCTGGAGAATATTCTTATGGTATAATACTTTTTAGATTTTTTAGAAAAATTTATGGAGTGATGAACTAAAAATGAGAAAAACCAATTACACCTTTTTGTTGATTGCGTTGGCGATTTTTGGTGGCTTATTGTATGCAACATCTATTACCCCTAACGCAGTAGACCCCACAGTTTATAAACCGGCTGTTTATTCTACAATCGCCTCTTTATTGCCACCTGTAATTGCAATTGCATTGGCATTAATTACTAAAGAAGTATATTCTTCTTTGTTTGTAGGCATTGCTATTGGTGCCTTATTATACTCCAATGGTAATCTTGAGCTGTTCCTCAACACTTTCTTGTATCATGAGGATGGAGGTATGATTACCAAGCTAGCTGATAGCTGGAGTGTGGGTATTTTAGTCTTTCTTGTTGTTCTAGGTATTATGGTTGCATTGATGAATAAAGTAGGTGGCTCTGCTGCTTTCGGTCAATGGGCTTCCCAAAATATCAAAACACGTGTAGGGGCTCAGTTGTCTACTATTGCCTTAGGCGTTTTAATTTTCGTCGATGACTATTTCAACTGCTTAACCGTAGGTTCGGTAATGCGCCCTGTAACTGACCGTCATCAGGTAAGCCGTGCTAAGCTGGCATATCTGATTGATGCTACCGCTGCACCAGTCTGCATTATTGCACCTGTTTCCAGCTGGGCTGCTGCTGTAACCTCTTCTGTACCACAAGGATCTGATATCAATGGTTTTACCATGTTCCTGAACACCATTCCTTATAACTTCTATGCTATTGTTACCTTATTGATGATGTTCTTAATTACCGTCTTGAATTTTGATTTCGGTCCCATGAAGATGCATGAAGAGAATGCAATTAAAGGCGACTTGTTTACTACTGCTAGTCGTCCTTATGGTGATGTTGATGAAGAAATTACTACTCCTAATGGTTCTGTAATAGACCTTGTTCTGCCTATCGCCGTATTGATTATTTGCTGCATTATCGGTATGGTTTATACTGGTGGATATTTTGCCGGCGAATCCTTTGTTGATGCTTTTGCTAGTGCTAATGCTTCTAAAGGCTTGGTATTAGGCAGCACTGTAACCTTCTTCTTCGTATTCTGCTTCTATATGGTGCGTAATGTAATGACATTCAATGAATTTACTGACTGTATTCCTGCTGGTTTCCGTGCCATGGTTGCGCCGATTATGATTTTAACTTTAGCTTGGACTCTGTCCGGTATGACTGGTCTGTTAGGTGCTAAATACTATGTACATGATTTAGTTGCAGGTTCTGCAGGTTTATTGAAAATGTTCCTGCCAGCTATTATCTTCGTCGTAGCTATGTTCCTTTCTTTCTCTACTGGCACTAGCTGGGGTACTTTTGCTATCCTGATTCCTGTTGTTTGCAACGTTTTCGGTGCTGGTGATACTTATGAAATGTTGGTTATTTCTATTGCTGCCTGCTTATCCGGTGCAGTTTGCGGTGACCATTGTTCACCTATTAGTGATACGACAATTATGGCATCTGCAGGTGCTCATTCCGATCACGTTAACCACGTTTCTACTCAATTACCGTATGCTTTAACTGCTGCGGCTGTTTCCATTACTGGTTATGTAATTGCCGGCGGTATTGCTTATTTCAGTGGCAGTTCTGTCGCTTTAATTGCTTTGCCGATTACCATGGTCTTGATGGTTGTGGTTATGTTCTGTATCAGAGCATACTATCGTCGTCAATCTGTTCAATAAAATATGCTTATTATCCAAGACCTGTAACATTTGTTACAGGTCTTTTTTATGATTTAAATAAATTATTATAGTATACTCTTTTTTTTATTATGTATACATTATATTATGCTTTTTCATCTTGCTTTTTTTCAGATAATATAGTAAAGTTATATAAAACTGAAGAGGAGTTTTGTCCATTTAAGGAAAGGTGTGTGTATTAATGAGTTTAAAAAGATTTGCTCAATTAGCTTTGTGTGGCCTGATGTTAGTAGCTATGGTTGTTATGGCCGGCTGCGGTGGCGATAAAAAAGCTGACTCTAACAAAAAAGTGTTAAAGGTTGCTATGGAATGTGCTTATGCTCCGTACAACTGGTCTCAAACCAGTGCTGAAGGTGGTGCAGTAAAAATTGCTGGCACTAACGAATATGCTTATGGCTATGACGTTATCATGGCTAAAAAGCTGGCTGACTCCATGGGCGCTGATTTGGAAATTCATAAAATTGAATGGGATGGTTTGGCACCTGCTGTAGTAAGTGGTAAAGTAGATGCTGCTATTGCTGGTATGTCCATTACCTCTGAACGTAAACAAGCTGTCGATTTCACTAAACCTTACTACTATGCAACTGTAGTTGCTTTGGTTAAAAAAGATTCTCCGCAAGCTCAAGCTAAAAGCGTTGCTGATTTAAAAGGTTCTATTGCAACTTCTCAATTGAATACCATTTGGTATGATCAAATTGACCAAGTTCCGAATGTTACCAAGCTGCCTGCAATCGACAACGTTCCTGGTATGATTGTAGCTTTGAAATCCGGCAAATGTAATTTAATTGTTACCGATATCCCGACTGCAAAAGCTGCAGCATTCGCTAACAAAGATTTGGTTATGGTAACTTTCCCTGAAGATAAAGGTTTCAAAACTTCTCGTGAAGATGTTGAAATCGGCATAGCTATTAAAAAAGGCAACAAAGAATTAGCTGAAGCTATGAATAAAGTTTTAGGAAATATGACTGAAGCTGACTTCAATAAAATTATGGATGAAGCTATTAAAAAACAGCCTTTGGCAAAATAACATTGCATATTAAGGGGCGGCATTTTGTCGCCCTTTTTATGTTATAATTCAAGAAAAAATTAAGGTGGTGTAATAAATGCCAGAAACATTTTTTGGCTGGGTAACGTTCCTGATACAGGAATATGGTGAAGTATTATTCCATGGTGCGTTAGTAACATTATTATTAGCAGTTATCGGTACTTTGGTAGGCTGCATAATTGGTCTCATTGTCGGTGTTATTCAAACTATTCCTCTTGAGGATAATGCCAGCAAAGCACAAAAGCTTTGTATCCGTTCCGTACAACGTCTTTTGGATGCTTATGTAGAAGTTTTTCGCGGTACTCCTATGATTGTACAAGCAATGGTTGTATACTATGGCGCTATGAGCATTTTTGATATTGATATGTCTCCGTTATTTGCCGGTCTTTTAGTCGTATCTATTAATACTGGTGCATATATGGCAGAAACTGTTCGTGGCGGCATTGAATCCGTTGATCCAGGTCAAAAAGAAGCTGCTATTGCTATCGGTATGGATCATTTACAAACTATGCGTTGTGTTATTCTGCCGCAGGCATTGCGTAATGTTATGCCTCAATTAGGTAATAACTTGATTATTAATATTAAAGATACCTCTGTGCTGAATGTAATTTCTGTAACTGAATTGTATTTTGCCTCTAAATCTGCTGCAGGTGTTTACTATAAGTATTTTGAAATCTTCTTCATTACCTGCGTAATGTATTTCATTATGACCTTTACCGCATCCCGTCTGTTGCGTTGGGCTGAAAGCAAAATGGATGGACCTAAAGACTATCAGCTGGTTACTTATGACCCGATGATGGATCCCTGCGGCGATATTCCTTTGCCGACTAAAAAGCAGAAAGGACGTTATTGATTTATGGAAAAAGAATTATTAGTTTCTGTCCATGATTTAAAGAAAGCTTTTGGTGAACGTGAAATTTTAAAAGGTATCAGTTTCGATATTAATCGTGGTGATGTTGTCTGTATTATCGGTCCTTCCGGTAGTGGTAAATCTACTTTGATTCGTTGTATCAACTATTTGGAACATCCCACCAGTGGTGAAATCAAATATCGTGGCAAGAACATTGATGAAGCGTTTAAAAAGCTGACTTTATTTAGAACAAAGGTTGGTATGGTATTCCAATCCTTCAACCTGTTCAATAATATGACTGTATTGGAAAACTGCATGGTTGGTCCGATTAAGGTTTTAGGTAAAAGCAAAGAAGAGGCAAAAGCTACTGCTTTACAATATTTAAAGCATGTCGGTATGGATAGTTATGTTAATGCGAAACCGCATCAATTGAGTGGTGGTCAAAAGCAACGTGTAGCTATCGCTCGTGCTTTAGCTTTAGAGCCTGAAGTACTGCTTATGGACGAGCCAACTTCTGCACTGGATCCGGAAATGGTTGGCGAGGTATTACGTGTCATCAGAGATTTGGCTAAGGATGGTTTGACCATGGTCATTGTTACTCACGAAATGTCTTTTGCACGTGATGTTTCTAATCGCGTCGTCTTTATCGATCAAGGCGTTATCGCTGAGGAAGGTGAACCTAAAGAGTTATTTGCTCATCCGAAAAATAAACGTACACAAGATTTCTTGGCTCGTTTCCAAAATAATTAATTTAATCACCTATAAGAACACTATCTTGCGTGGATAGTGTTCTTTTTTATACACTTTTGCTTGGCAAGTTTTAGTCAGCTAACAGAGGAAAAAACACTTATGTGGCGAATGTTATACTACAGAGAAATATTTTATTTTTATAAGGATGTGATGATAATGAGGGCTTTACGTAGCTGTTTATTTTTATTATTAATGCTGTTGTGCCAAACGGCATTTGCGGCGAAAGGAACAATTTTGTACGTGCCCATGGATAATCGGCCCGTATGCCTTGATTATACCGTACAAAGCATGCAAAGTGCAGGTTGGGATGTACAGGTTCCACCGCGTGAGATTATTGCCGATGCACAACGCCCAGGAGATTCAGAAAAATTATTTACTTGGCTGGAAGAAAATGCTGAGCATTCTGTCGCTGTAGTTGCATCTTCAGATGCTTTACTGTATGGTGGCTTAGTCGGCAGCCGTACCCACGAAATTCCGATGAATGTGTTGGAGGAACGTGCAGAGCGTTTAGTGAATTTAAAGAATACACATGGCGGTCAGAAGGTATATGTATTTACTACTATTATGCGTTCTCCTAAAGCTAGCAGTGCTCCTGTAGAGCCTGAATATTATGCACAGTGGGGGCCGCAGATTTTCCGTTTAGGTGCCTTAGAGGATAAATTAGAATTAAAGAAAATTACCCGTAAGGAAACAAGAGAATTAGCGGATTTGCGTCTGAATATTCCTCGTGAGGTTTTAGAAGATTTATATGTAAGACGTTCTAATAACATCCGTGCTACAGAGATTTTATTGCATGGTGTGGAAAGTGGAGATTTTGATTATCTGTTAATCGGTCGTGATGATACTGCACCTTATTCTCAAGCACATAGAGAAGCACGCAGTATGGATATTTTGGTAAGTGAATTACCTAAAGAACGTATCCGCTTTTTTGCCGGTGCAGATCAGTTAGGCTTATTATTACTGGCACGTGCGTCTAATAGACTGCAATATGAATTACCATTAGTGAATGTTATGTTTGCACCTGGTGTAGGAGAAGATACTATCCCTACCTATGAAGATGATACTGTTGGTGAAAGTGCTAAACAGCACATTTATGCTGCGGGTGCATTTCCTGCTCGTACGCAAAAAATGGCAGATCTTGTTTTAGCCGTAAATACTCCTAGCGACGGAGTAACCCTGGAAGCAAGTAATCCTGCTAATACTTATGACGTAAGCAAAGATACACAAAAATTTGTCGCTGATGTTAAGAGTGTAGTAGAAAGTGGTAAACCTGTTGTAGTTGCCGATGTAAAATATGGCAATGGTGCTGATAATGCTTTAGTAAAAGAAATTTTTGCTAATAATCTGGAGTATCGATTAGCAGCTTATGGTGGTTGGAATACTGCAGGTAACAGCTTAGGTTTTGCCTTGGCTCAAGGTATGCTTGCGGATTTGTATCCTGCTGATGCAAAGAAAGAGTTGTTACAACAGCGTTATTTTGATGATTGGGCTTATCAATCTAATACTCGTATGCATACTTATATGCAGCTGATTTGGCCGCAGCAATGGCCCAATAGTGGTTTAGATGCTGAAAAACAGGCTAAGGTAGAAGAATTTATTACTGCTGATTTACAAAAGGTAAGTGAACCGTATATGGGAGAAGCTGCCCAAGAATATAAATTTACTTTGCCTTGGAGCAGAATGTTTGAAGTAAAGGTGGATAAAGTTAGTGAGTAAAGATTTTAAAATTCGTTTGGTTACTATTGATGACGCAGAAGCTTTACTTGCTATTTATACTCCATTTGTAATTAGTGAAGAACGAAGCATCAGTGATGTTTCTTTTGAATATGAGGCACCTTCTCTAGAGGAATTTGCAAAAAGAATTCAAAATATATCTGCTGAGTATCCGTATTTAGTTTGCGAATATAAGGGTAATTTATTAGGCTATGCATATGCTCATCCCTATATACCTAGAGCAGCGTATCAATGGGGTGCAGAAGTAACTATTTATCTGGCACCGGAAGGACAGGGCAAAGGGATTGGCCGTGTGTTGTATGCAGCATTAGAGGAACTGCTGAAAATGCAGGGAATTATCAATACTTATGCCTGCGTCACTGCCAGTAATCTGCACAGCGTCAAAATGCACGAAGCATTAGGCTATCGTATTGTGGGAAGCTTTAAACAATGTGGTTTTAAGCATGGTCATTGGTTAGATATGGTGTGGTTAGAAAAGGTATTATGTGAGCGTCCTCAACAACCGCCGTTAATCAAAAAATATCCTGAGTTAGAGGATACGTTAGTAGAAAAGGTTTTGGCAAAAGCATCTATGGAGGTAGCAACATTAAATTTAGCATAGAAGAGAAGGTGGGAAATGGATGTAAAAGAATATAAGAAAAAGCATAAACAGAGATCTCAGGCTAGAGAATTTTTGAGTTATATAGGGCCGGGACTATTAATAACTGTCGGCTTCATAGATCCAGGTAACTGGGCGTCTAACTTAGCTGCTGGTGCTGATTATGGCTATCTATTATTGTGGATGGTTACATTATCGACGATAATGCTGATTTTCTTACAGCATAATGCGGCTAGATTAGGTATTGCGACTGGATTGTGTTTGGCAGAAGCAGCTAATCAGTATCTTCCTAAATGGATTTCTTTACCGACGTTATTATCTGCAGTACTTGCTTCTATTGCTACGGCTTTAGCAGAAATATTAGGTGGTGCTATTGCCTTAAACTTGTTATTTAATGTACCTCTTTGGCTAGGTAGTATTTTAATGGCTGTTTTATGTTCGTGGCTGTTACGGTCTAATTCATATCGCAAGCTAGAAAAAATCATTATTGCCTTTGTTTCTTTAATTGGCTTATCTTTTTTACTAGAAATTATTATGGTACCGTTAGATTGGAGTGCATCTGTAAAAGGTTGGGTTACTCCCAGTATACCTTCTGGTTCCTTGCTTGTGATTATGAGTGTACTCGGTGCGGTGGTAATGCCTCATAATTTATTTCTACATTCAGAAGTAATTCAAAGCCGTCAATGGAACTTATTAGATGAAAAATTGATAAAAAAACAGTTTCGGTTCGAATTTTTAGATACTGTTTTTTCAATGACCATTGGTTGGGCAATTAATAGTGCTATGATTTTAGTAGCAGCTGCCGTTTTTTATGCTAATCAAGTACAGGTAAGCGATTTATCTCAAGCTGTTGAGTTATTACGTCCTTTGTTAGGTAATAATGCTGCTATTTTATTTGCAGTAGCTTTATTATTTGCTGGCATATCTTCGACAGTAACTGCTGGTATGGCAGGTGCGAGTATCTATGCAGGTATGTTTGGGGAAGGCTATGATGTAGAAGACCCTCATTCATGGCATGGCATTTTATTGACCTATTGGTTGGCAGTATTGGTGATTCTATTTATTGAAGATCCATTTACAGGTCTTATTTATTCGCAGATGGCCTTGAGCGTACAATTACCTTGGACTATTGGCACCTTGATTTATTTAACTTCATCGAAGAAAGTAATGGGTAAATTTGTTAATAGTACGAGCTTGATGATTAGTTTGAGTATTATAGGTGCTATTGTAATAGTATTGAACATTATGTTACTACTAGAGGCTTTCGGTATTATGCAGTTTTAACAGCGCAGTTCTTTCAGAAAAATATTTTAATGGCAAATCTTTCATGGAAATTGAAAATCTAATTAATGTAACAGTTATTTATTAAAAAATGACCACACCTGAGTAACCTAATACTCTAGTGTGGTCATTCTGTTTTTAAGAGTTCCGCTTAAAGGCTTCATTAACTGTGATTTTTGTTAATCCCTAATTACTAAGTCTATTAGAGAACTCCTTTTTGTTTAGCTTTATTCTACTTTCCAGGGAATAGCTCGGCGTTCTAGCCAATGTAATAAAATATTAAACAGTAAACCGAGCAGAGAAAGCAATAATACTCCGGCCATGAGGCGGTCTGTAATCATTAAATCACCATAATGAAGGATGAGTGCACCGATACCAACTTGGGCGGCAATCATTTCTGCAGCAACTAATAATAACAGTGATGTACCTGCTGCCAGACGCAGGCCAGTGAAAATCATGGGTAAGGAACCTGGGAATATGACTGTTTTGATGATTTTCCAGGGAGAGGCGTTGAAACTAACAGCTACTTTTATCAACAAAGTATCCACATTTTTCGCACCACTATAAGTGTTCATAGCCACGGGGAAAAAAACGCCCAAAGCAATAATAGTTATTTTGGACAATTCTCCTATACCTAACCAGAGAATGAATAAGGGTAACAAAGCAATTTTAGGGATGGGATACAGAGCGTTTAAAATAGGTGTACCAATTTTATTAGCTAAAGAGGAAATGCCGGTCAGCATTCCTATGACTAGACCAAACAGGCTGCCGATTACAAAGCCGAGGAGAATTCGATACAAGCTGGCGGCAAGGCTAGCAGCTATTTCTCCATTGGACAGCATATCCATAAATGCAGCAATAATCTGGCTTGGTGATGGTAGAAATAGTGTGGAGATGATGCCGCAACGACAGATAGCTTCCCAGATGAGTAAGAAGCCTAGCAGGGAAATAATCGAAAACCAATGAGGATAGGTTTTCTGCCATTGCTGCATTTTATTATGTACTGTATATTCACCATTAGGCATCGCCTTCCACCTCCATTAAAGCCTCATAAGCATCTTTACTGATATGCTGCCAAATAATTTCTGTAAATTTATTAAGAGCGGTTAAGTGTTTTTCCAGGTGACGTTCTGAACGGGGAATATCAATAGTCAAAACTTTATTTATTCTGCCGGGCCGACGTGAAAGTAAAACAATCCTGTCTGCCAGTAAAACAGCTTCCTGAATATTATGAGTTACATACATAATGGTCAGGTGCGTTTTTTCCCATAAGGAAATTAATTCATTTTGCATGATGGTGCGTGTTTGAGCATCAAGAGCACTGAATGGCTCGTCCATCAATAATAAGTCTGGGTTAATAGCTAGAGCTCGTGCAATACCGACGCGTTGACGCATACCACCGCTTAATTGGTGGGGAAAGGCTTTTTCAAAGCCTTGTAGACCTACTAGCTCGATGTAGTGGCGTACAATTTTATCGATGGAGTTTTGGTCATGTTTATTCATCGCTTCCAAACCGAAGGCGATATTATCATAAACATTACGCCAAGGAAATAAACCTGTTTCCTGAAAGACAATACTTGTTTTAGGCTCATAGTCGGGAACAACTTCGGTGAATTTGATTGTGCCACTGTCGCTTGCTAGTAAGCCGGCAGTAATATTTAGTAGGGTTGATTTACCGCAGCCTGATGGGCCGACTAATGCGACAAATTCTTCCTTATTTATGGTAAGCTCGATATCCTGTAATACAGGGAGCTCTTTTCCATGCTGGTTAGTAAAACTTTTACAGATTTTATCAATTACTAACTTCATAAGCTTTAATTCCTCCTGGAAAAATAGAGCAGGGAGATAAATAATACTCCCTGCTGTGTCAGTTATTTGGTTGCAGCTTCTTGAAAAGAGGTATTAGCGATATCGCTTGCTTGTAATTTTCCTGATAACATATTATTTGCTGTATACCAATCGATTTGTGTTTGAATATCACTTGTCAGAAGTTGACCGTTTTTATCGATATAAGGCAGACCTGCTTTAATATCTTCCGGAGGAGCTTTGACATATTTAGCGGTGATATTGATGACTTCATTTAATTTGGCTTCGTCTTTACGTTCTACGGTTGCAGTATAGTAGTAGCGACAGGCTTTAACATAAGCTTTCATAAAACGTTCAGCAGCATCTTTGTTTTGCATGAATTTGGGAGAGTAGAAAACTGCGGAAGTTTGATATGGAATAACGTCGCCGACTTGAACAACTAATTTGCCATAACCTGCTTTTTGTACTTTAGTAACATTAGGCTCATTGAGGATGCAGCCATCAATTTGCTTACTTTCTAAAGCTGCCATAACAGCACTTATTTTATTGAGGGGGATGATTTCTACATCATTGAGGCTCATGCCCTGTGTTTTCAACATTCGGCCTAACATATAATGGAATGTAGAACCTTTTTGGGTAATACCGATACGCTTGCCTTTTAAATCTTTTAAAGATGTTACGCCAGCGTTGTAATTATCAGTAGTAACTAAAAGTGCAGACGAGGAGTAACCTTTTTCTTCACGGCCTTTGTCGGCAACGATAGCAAGCTTTTGTCCGTTAGCAGCCATATTATACAGGCTTGCTGTAATACCGGTAGCACCGACATCGATTTTAGAAGATGCAGTAGCTACAGCTATAGGATGTGCAGCATCAAACCATTGCGGCTCGATTTCGATACCTTCTTCAGCAAAAAATCCTTTATCCATTGCAATGAAGAGCGGTGTACTGCTGGTAAGACGCAGCATACCGAGATGTACTTTGATTTTATCATTGTTGGCAGGTTTAGCATTATCATTGCCACAGCCTACAACTAAAGCTAATGTAAATAATGTTAGTAGTAAACAGAATAGTTTTTTTACCATTGTAATCACTTCCCATGTATACTGATATTTTTTATATTGTTAATTATTGTAAGAAAATAAGATTACTATATCAAATATTGTACAATAAATTACTAGAAATTGCATTAACTTGAAAGAAAAAAATTAATATTTGTTGCTAAGTGTAAAAAATATGTGATTTGTAGGGTGTTGTGAAAAAATAATGCTATAATGAAAATAATAGAATTTTATAGAAGCTGTAATAAGCAATTATTACTGAATTAGAAGGGAAGTGACGGAGTGAAAAACTCTTGGAAAATAAATATGGTTGGAGGTTTAGCAGGAGTTATTTTGTCTGCTTGTCCTGGAAATGCTTTGGCAGCAGATACTTTACTCAGCACTGTCGATTTAAGGCTACAGGATGAAGTAGTGCAGGCGGAATTATGGGGAGATTGCTTAAATAATGGTTACGCTTCTGATTTATTGGTGCTGTTGAAGCGCGATAAAAAAGTTCTCGCTGCTTATAATCCGACTATTAGTGGTGGTTATAATTGTCTTTTGAGTACTGTACAGATTAAACCTGTTAAAGAAAACTCTCAAAGAGATAAAAAAACATTACCGCAGCAATTACTTATAAGTGCTGCACAAGGTGATTGGTCCGTAGGTACTGAATATCGTATTCTTGATTTTGCTAATATCGAAAAAGTCACAGAGTTATTCAGTGGTGTGGATAGTATGGGGATAATAAGTAAGGCTGAGCTAGCGGGAAATAATCTTATTTTAGATTTTGCCGACGGTCAGAAAAATGAAGCAGTCTTACCTTCTGGGTTAGTAGATACAGGTGCTGTTTACTATGGCGGCTTACATTCTTTAACTGCTTATGATTTAGATGATGATGGTCAGGATGAGCTGTTGACAACGCAGCAGATTAAGCAGGAAGATACTTTGCTGGCTGATGTGGGCAGTATTTGGCGTCTGACTAAGTCTACTGATGAGCAAAATAGAAAAGATAAAAATCTCAAGCATTGGCAATGGGATAAGGGTTCCATCACTGTAATGACAGCAGTACCCGTGCCTAAGGATAATGTTATCAATGATGGACAGAATAATAAACAAGGTTCTGTTCTAGTGCGAAAAATAGTTATTCCTGGCGGTGAAGCTACTTATCCGATGTTTGCTTCTTCTGATATTAAGTTGACGAATAAGGTTAATAAGCTGTTACATAAAGAATGTGCGAAAACTTTCCCAGACTTTTACAACGGTACTGCAGATATGGCCTTTAAAGTTGTTCGTAATGATGATTTATTACTGACAGTACAGCTGATTCATGGAAAATCAAGATTTATTCATCATAATGTTAATATAGACCCAAAAACAGGAAAACAGCTATATTTAAAAAATATTTTGGATGTTAAAAATAAAGAGCTGCCTGCTTTATTGAAGGTTCTGTGTACTAATAATAAGATGGATTTTTCCCAAGGTATTCCTGATGAATGGTATATTGAAGGAAACAATTTGTTTTTAGTTCAAAATATTGATGATAAAGAAGAAGTTGCTGGTTTTGCTTTAGGCAATCTGCATAAATATATTTTAGATAATAAATGGTTAAAGAAAAATACTGACTGAACAGTCAGCGAATTATAAAAAACGGTGAAAAAATGAGTAAAACAAAGGAAAAAAGTGTTAAATTCATTTTTTGAGGTTTGATTTTCTTATTGGCCTATTTTATAATAGTATTATTCTGAAACTGGGTCATAGTCTATTATTATATATATGTTGTGATAGTTTCTGAGTAGAGGTCGATGATAAAAGGAGGTTTTTATATGTTAAGTTTTATCCGCTCTAGCCGTGCTAAAAAGGCAGTGGCAGCGGTGCTGGCAGCAACTTTTGTAATGGCTGCGGCCGGTTGTGCGAAAAAAGGCCAGCAAGCAGGTGCACAACCTACTTTGGTTAAAACCATGCAGGTTATTAAACGCGATACTCCGCTGCTTTATGATTACACTGGTTTTGTTCAAGCAGAACAGGAAATGGAATTAAAAGCACAAGTAAGCGGTCAGATCATGAGTAAGAATTTCAAAGGCGGCGATACTGTTGTCGCAGGTCAGCCTTTGTATTCTATTGATCAACGTACTTATCAAGCTAATTTGTTAAATGCACAGGCAGGTTTAGCTAATGCACGTGCAGCATTGGCTAATGCTGCTATGGATGCGGAACGCTATTCCAAGTTGTATGCACAAAATGCTGTTTCCAAACAAGTTTTGGATAATGCAATTATGCAAAGAGATCAGGCACAAGCTTCTGTAAATGCACAAGAGGCTATTTTGGAAAATGCTCAAAACAGCATGAATGATACTAGCGTAGTAGCTCCGTTTACCGGCAGAATCGATACAAACGCTTTAGAAGTTGGTAACTATGTAACTGCAGGTCAGACTACTTTGGCAAAAATTTCTAATACTGATCCTGTATTCGTACAATTCAGTATTGCAGAACCTGAATATCTGAAATTATCCGGTTCTCAAGATGCTAATGGTAATGCTTCTCTAGATAACCTGACTGTTGTATTAAGCGACGGTAGCACCTATGATTTAAAAGGTAAAGTTGCTGAAGTTAACCGTGGTATCAACGATACTACCGGTACTTTGACTATTAAAGCACTGTTCAGCAATCCGCAAAGACGTTTATTGCCCGGTATGTTTGCACATATTCAAGCAACTGCAGGCATCCAGCATAATGCTCTGTTGATTCCTAAACGCGCCGTAACCGAATTGATGTATAAAAAATTCGTTTATGTTGTAGGTGAAGGCAACAAGATTGTTATGAAGGAAGTTAAACTCGGTCCTAGCGTAGGTCGTTTCTATTTAGTTGAAAGCGGTCTTGATGGTGACGAAAACATCGTAGTAGAAGGTACTGCTAAGGTAAAACAAGGTGCTGTTGTAAATCCGCAGCCGATGACTGAAGCTGAACTGGATACTACTGCTGATCCTTCCCAAGCACAAAAATAAGGAGGTAGGCTAAAGTGGCACGTTTTTTTATTGATCGCCCTGTATTTGCTATAGTATTGGCGATTTTGATTACTTTACTTGGTACTCTTGCCGGTATTAGCTTGCCTATCGCTCAATATCCTAACATTACTAAGCCTCGTATTTCTGTAACTACTAACTATGTAGGTGCAAGCTCTGACGTAGTAGAAGAAGCTGTTGCTCAGGCTATCGAACAGAAAGTAAGTGGCGTAGAAAATATGCTGGATATGAACTCTGTCAGCACCAGTAATGGTCAATACAAATTGAATGTACAATTCAATTTGGAAAAAAATGCTGACATCGCTTCTGTAGAAGTACAGAACCGTGTATCCCAAGCTACTAGCTCTTTGCCGAGCGAAGTTACCGGTTATGGTATTACCACTGCTAAGGAATCTGCCGAAACAATTATGTATTTCGGTTTGTATTCTCCTAATAACACTTATGATGGTATGTTCCTGCGTACCTATGCCGATGCTAACTTCCTTGATGCGGTTAAACGTGTTAAGGGCGTATCTACCGTAAGTGAATATGGTCCCGAATATTCGATCCGTTTGTGGTTAAATCCTGAAAAGATGGCTCAATTGGGCGTTTCTGTTGATGATGTTTCTAAAGCAATTAAAACTCAGAACATCCAGGCTGCTGTAGGTTCTATCGGTGATAGACCGACTGTTGCAGAGCAAGAGCGTACTTATTCTGCAAGTGCTCAAGGTCGTCTGAAAACTCCGGAAGAATTTGGTAATGTTATTATTCGTACTAATAAAGGCGATAACCTGAAATTACGTGATATTGCCCGTATTGAAGAAGGTCCGCGTAATGATATGGTTGTAGGCCGTTTAAATGGCGGTGAATCCGTAATTTTCCCTGTATCCTTAACTTCTGATGCGAACGCAATTGAAACTGTTGCTCAAATCAGAGAAGTATTAAAGGATGCAGAATCTCGTTTCCCTGAAGATATGAAATTGGAAGTTATTCAGGATAACACCCAATTTATTAATGAATCTCTGCAAAAAGTAGCACACACTTTCTTTGAAGCACTGGTTCTGGTTATTTTCGTAGTATTCCTCTTCCTTGGAAGTTGGCGTGCAACATTGATTCCTGTACTGGCTGTTCCGGTATCCTTGGTAGGTACTTTCGCTTCTTTCGTTTTATTAGGTTTTACTATTAATACATTGACTGCATTTGCAATGATTCTGGCTATCGGCTTGGTAGTCGACGATGCGATCGTTGTAGTAGAAGCTGTTGAACATCATATTCAAGATAATGGTATGTCTCCTAAAGAAGCAACCTATCGTGCAATGAACGAAGTATCCGGCCCTGTAGTAGCAATTGCCTTCGTACTGGCTGCAGTATTTATTCCTGTTGCCTTTACAGGTGGTACTGTAGGTGAATTGTACAAACAGTTTGCTATTACTGTTTCCGTATCTATGATGCTTTCTGCGTTAATTGCTTTGACTTTAACTCCGGCACTGTGTTCTCTTTTGTTGGTTAAGAAAGATGAAGATGTAGCACCTAAAGGATTTATCGGCAAAATGGTTAAAGGCTTCAATGATTGGTTTGAACGTACTTTATCAAAATATGTTAAAAATGTAGAATGGTGCATCAGAAAAGCTAAATTAATTTTAACTTGTCTTGTTATCGTTGTAATTTGCATTGGTTTCTTGGCTAAAGTTACTCCGACAGGTTTCGTTCCGACAGAAGACCAAGGTATGTCTGCGGTATCTGTAGCATTACCTGAAGCTGCTTCTTCTAATCGTACTAACCAAATCATGGGTGATTTAGCTGCCAATGCTAGAAAACTTCCTGGTGTTAAAAACGTAATGGAAGTAAGTGGTGTTGATATCTTAAGTAGTGCTCAGAAAGCAAACTCCGGTCTGCTCGTAGTAGTAATGGAAGACTATGATAAGCGTAATAACACTGTACAAGACGTTATTCCGATGATTTTTGGCTTAGGTACTAAATATCCTGATGCTAAAGTTATGGCTTTCCAACCTCCTTCTCTTCCTGGTGCTTCCAGTACTGGTACTTTGAGCTTGTATCTGATGAACTTAGCAGGTGAGGATGTTGAAACCATGGGTCAACGTGCTAATGAGTTCTTGGCTAAAGCAAATCAACGTCCGGAAATTGCTATGGCTTATACTACTTTGAATACTACTACTCCTATGTACAACTTCACTGTAGATCGTGAAAAAGCTCAATCCTTGAATGTTCCTGTTGCTAGTGTTTATGCAGCATTGCAAACTTTCTTAGGTGGTAGCGAAATCAACGATATTAACAACTTCGGTCGTACTTGGAAGGTAGTTATGCAAGCTGATTCCAAATATCGTACTAATGTCAACGATATGCGTTACTTCTTTGTACGTAGTAATGCCGGTGATATGGTACCTCTGAATACTTTGGTAACTCCGCAAGAGAAAAATAGTTCTTTGGTAATGACTCGTTTTAATGGCGCTCGTGCTATCAAGATTTCCGGTGACCCGGCTCCTGGTTATTCTACTGGTCAAGCAATGGCTGCTTTGGAAGAAGTTGCTAAGGAAACATTGCCGTCTACTTATACCTTTGAATGGGTAGACCAGAGCCGTGACGAAATTGAAGCAGGTAGCCGTTCTACACAGATTTACATCATTTCTATGATTTTCGTATTCCTGTGTCTGGCTGCATTGTATGAAAGCTGGTCCATTCCTTTGGCCGTACTGCTTTCTGTACCGTCCGCTATTTTCGGTTGCTTCTTATCTCAATATCTGCGTGGTCTGCAAAACGACGTTTATATGCAGATTGGTATGATTACCTTGATTGGTTTGGCTGCTAAGAACGCAATTCTGATTGTAGAATATGCGAAGATGAATATGGAAAACGGCATGGATGTTGTTCAAGCTGCTCTGGAAGCGGCTCATGTACGTCTTCGTCCTATCTTGATGACTTCTTTCGCCTTCATTTTAGGCTGTCTGCCGTTGGCTATTGCAACTGGCCCGGGTGCTGGTGCCCGTGTATCCATGGGTAACGCCGTTGTTGGTGGTATGACTATTGCAACATTGTTCGGTATCTTCTTGATTCCGGTACTTTTCGTTGTTGTAGAACGTCTCTTCAATCGTAAGAAGAAAAATGAAGATACTACCGCTGATTAACTGTAATTATGGTTGCTTGTAAGGCTTGGTAAACAAAATTAAGAGCTGTATCGTTCTGTGTTAAACAGAATGATACAGCTCTTTTTTATACAGATAATAAAAAAGCATTAGCCGGCAATTTTAGCTAATGCTTGAATTATGTAAAAATAATATAGGGTAAAAAAAATAACCAGTTCGCAGCTGGTTATTTTTATTGCCAAAATCAGATTCGCAGTCGATTTTAGCGTTCTCCCAATCCTTCATTTCGCAAATTGAAAATTGAGAGGATATTAAAAGGTTGCTTTGCGATATTAATTGTAGCAAAGTAGGTGCATATTTCTGTTGCCTAAGTCACATTTTTAGTTTTACAAAATATAGTAACTATATTATAGATAAAGTAAACACATTTTGTAACTAATGTAACTAAAAGCAAAAAATAAGTGTGACTTGTGCAACAGAATGGACTAAAGATAGAATTTATACTTATAAAAGTAGGATAGGTATGAAAAATCCTATCTGAAAAAAGTTTTTCCCCTTTATTTAAAAAAAAGAGGTGATTTCGATGGGTCCTGTAACAACTAATCCGTGGTTAATTGCTGTTATCAACATGACTATTGTATTCGGTGTTCTGATTGCATTAGGCGTATTGATGAGCTTGATTCAAGTCGTAGATCCCACTAAAGCAAAATAAAATAAGGTTTAGAAGCAGTTTTGCTGCTTTAAGCAACTTCGCTTAATAGAAAACCGCTTTCAAAATAGCTGTTCTGAGATTCGCACTCAGATTCTTGCAGGCTAGGGGAGACTGGAAGAAAACAGTAGTGTTTGCAGGAGATTTTCTTGAAGTGAAGTACATATGTTGTCGTTTGACAATATGCACTTATAACATCCCTAAACAGGGAAACAAGGAGGAAATTATCACATGTTTGAGGCATTTGTTGTTGCTTTGTCTTCCGTATGGGCAGACTCCGGCTTTAATGCTCTGACTGGCGGTCATATCATCATGATCCTGGTTGGTCTGGTTCTGCTTTATATGGCTATTGGTAAAGGTTTCGAACCTTTGCTGTTATCTCCTATCGCTTTTGGTTGTATTCTGGCTAACATTCCTAAAAATGGCTTTGAAGCACCTGGCGTTATGTCCGTTATTATGTATGGTATCAACCACGAAGTATTCCCGCCGTTGATTTTCTTGGGCGTAGGTGCAATGACCGACTTTGGTCCGTTGATTGCTAACCCGAAAACTCTGTTGCTGGGTGCTGCTGCTC
>UQWU01000036.1 GCA_900544885.1 uncultured Phascolarctobacterium sp.
TTCTATGAAGAAGGAAATAAACAAATTTCTATATTTTATAGATTTTTGGCAACGGTTAATATGCATATTGGAACACGTTTAGAAACTATTGCTGCTTTAGTTCCTCAAGGCAGTAAGGTTGCTGATATTGGTACGGATCATGCTTATCTGCCTGTATGGTTGATGGAGCAGGGAAAGATTACCGAGGCTATAGCCGGTGATATTGCCGCAGGTCCTTGTCAGGCAGCTCGCAACACTGTAGCGATGTATGGCTTGAAGGATAAGATTGATGTACGCCAGGGAAGCGGCTTAGAGGTGTTACAGCCAGGAGAAGTTGATTGTATTACTATTGCCGGTATGGGTGGAAGTACTATTATCAGTATTCTAGAGGCATCCATGGATGTAGCAGTAAGTGCTAAAACTTTAGTGTTACAGCCCATGGCTGGTGCTGCCGGTCTGCGTCGTTGGCTGGTAGAGCATGGCTGGCGTTTGGCTGATGAAGAATTGGTTGATGATCCGCCGCATTTTTATGAAATTATCTGTGCTGTACGTGGTGATGACCGAAATTACAGCGATGCAGAATATCTTGTAGGTCCATGTGTATTACAAAAACGTCATGCACTTTTAGGTAAGCAGTTGGCAAGACAGTTACAAGGTTGTCGTCAATTGTTGGAAAATATGGGACGTAGTGAACGTGCCAAGGAAAGTGCAAAATATCAGCAGGAGCTGGAAATGGAGAAAGCATTGGAGGTGCTTGCTTATGAAACAGGTAGTAACAGTAAATGATATTGTCAATCTTTTAGAAGAAATGATACCTGCGAAATTAGCAGAGAGCTGGGATAATGTGGGACTGATGCTGGGCAGAGGTTCACGTCCTGTACGCCGTCTGCTTTTGGCGTTAGATATGACCCAGGAAACAGTAACTCAGGCTGTTAATTATAATGCTGATATGATTATTACTCATCATCCGGCAATCTTTAAAAAATTAGGTCGTATAACTGATGCTGACTGGCAGCAAGATTTATTGCTACAGTTGGCAGAGAAGGGTATTGCTGTTTTTAGTGCCCATACTAATCTGGATTGTGTTTCCAGCGGTGTTAACGATGTGCTTGTACGTCGATTGCGGATTCATGATGAAGATGTTTTAGATCATGTCAGTGGTCTTGGACGTATCGGTGAGGTCAATGCCTGCGATTTACACAGCTTTGCCGAATTCGTCAAGAAAAGCCTCCGTGCTGATTATGTAGTGGTAGGTGATGCAGGTCGTCCTGTAAAACGTGTTGCTGTTTGCGGTGGTGCAGGCAGTGATTTGATTCAGTTGGCACTAGAGCAGGGTGCAGATACTCTTGTTACTGGTGATGTAAAATATCATAGTGCACAACAGGCCGTTTTCGGCGGTTTGAATATTATTGACGCAGGTCATCAGGCGACTGAGCTTCCGGTATTAGATTATTTAGCAGATAGACTATCCCTGCGTTTCACTGAGAAAAATTGGTGTGTAAACTTAAAGGTTGCTAATGAAAGTCTGCTGCTGAAGCATTTATAAGAAACAGGTGACTAGTATGATTAATGAATTTAAAGCAGGTATGAAGGTTTGTCAGGCAGTTTTGGTGCGTGTACAAAAAATCGGTAATTCTTCCAACGGCGGTGTGTTTGCCCGTGGTATGGTGGAGGATAACAGCGGACGTGTACCGTTTATTTGCTTTGAAGCTTCCGTTGTCGATAAAATGCGTGATTTAGAGGGACCAACTGCATTTATGATGACCGGTGTCATTGATATCAATAAATATGCTAATGATATGTCCTTGCAGGTTATGATTCAACGTCTGGAAGAACTGCTGCCGCAGGATGATATTAGCAATCTGTTGCCACATGGTGATTTTGATGTTGAAGCCTACAAGGAAAAATTAACTGATTATATTAAAAAGGTAGAAACTCCTGCATTACGTCTGCTGCTAGAAAATATTTTTAGTGGCGGTACTTATGAAGCGTTTATCTATAATCCTGCAGGTATGCGCCTGCATCATGCTTATTTAGGCGGACTTTTGCAGCATTCCGTCGATGTTACAGGTCTTGCAGTGGCTATGGCCGAGAAGATTCCCGGTGTGGATAAGGATTTAGTAATTGCTGGTGCTTTGCTGCATGATATCGGTAAGATTAACGAGATTTCTTCTGATATAGGCTTCCCGTATACTAATGAAGGGCGTCTGATGGGTCATATTGCTATGAGCTGCTTTATGGTGCAGGAGGCTGCTGCTAAGCTGCATATTTCTTCTGTACGTCTGGAGCAGTTGCAACATATCATCTTATCCCATCATGGTGAAAACGAAAAGGGCTCTCCTGTGGCTTGTGCTACCAAGGAGGCGTTTATCGTCCATTATGCCGATGAACTGGATTCCATTATGAATCAGTTTAATAAGCATGAAGGTAAAGCTGCTTGGGAATATAATAGAATGTTAGGCCGCAACATTCTGATGGAGAAACTTTAATGGGTATCTATTCACGGAAAACGGTACAGCTTGCAGGTTTTAATATCGAGCTGCTTTACAAGAACGTGAAAAACTTTAATTTGCACGTAGCTCAAGGCGAGATTTCTATTTCTGTGCCTATAGGAGCTACAATGGCAGATGTGGAGCAATTGGTGTTTAGTAAGCAGGAGTGGCTGCAGAAAAGCGTGCAAAAAAGTCTTCGTGGAGCAGGACGTAATACTGAAATCAGTACTTTTTATGATGGTACTGCCGTTTATATCTGGGGAAAGCGTTACGAAATCTGCTTATATGACCATGCAGGGAAAGAAAGCTATCAGCTTATTGGTGACAAGCTTTTTTTGTATGCTAAAAGAGGCTTTTCGGAACGCAAACGGGATTTGCTGGTGCATGGAATGCTCAAGTCGCTTGTGGCAGCTCAGGGAAAACGATTGTTGGATAAATGGTCGGCTAAAATGGGTCTGCTGTATTCTGAGGTCTATGTACAGTATTGGAAATCCATGTGGGGAAAATGCACTATTGACAGTAAGAAAATCGGTTTGAATATGTTGTTGGCCTGCTATCCCCCCGAATGTTTGGAGCTGGTCGTAGTGCATGAGCTTACGCATTTATTAGAGGTTCGTCATAATGCTCGTTTTCATGATATAGTAGAATACCATCTGCCTGATTGGAAGCAACGGGAGAAGATTTTAAAGACAAAGCCTTTTTTGGTGTAAATAGAATATGGGATGTAAAGCACTCACTTAGGTGGGTGCTTTTTGTTATTTGTATCAGAATATAAAAAAAGGCTGTAAACATCGTGTTTACAGCCTAGAGTATAAGGCAGCCTAAAGGTTAGGAGTATTGAGAGCTTTTGAAAAGACTGTCTTATAGGTACAATAAGTACCAAGCAAAAGAAAACAATGCAAGATTAGCTTCTGCAGGTGATTGCTAAAGCCAAAGGACGAAAGACCTTGGAAACAGAGGCCTATGGACATAACCTCTGTCTTGCGTAACCAAGGTGGTGGTTAGTAGCTGTTGGCTGCGTGTGCGTAAACACAACCAGCAGGCTAGCTCTAATATATTACTGCAGGGTGTGCGTAAAACCGTTGCAGAATAATTAGCTGTTAAAGCTTGTTAGTGCCTCGTCGTCAGGGCAGTCAGAACCGAAAGAAAAAGGACTGCCCGACTTGTGAGGCGTTTGGTTTGGAGATTAGTTCCTGTAAGGTTTAACAATATCTATCATCCCACACAATATTGTGGTCCTTACAGATATATACTATACACCTGTTGACTGTAAAAATGCTGTAAAAATATGTGCCGCAGGCATAAAAATTCCGTAAAAATACTTGTTTGACGAATTTTCTTTAACGAAAAAATAATTAGCTTAGCAAAATAATTATTGGAAAAGGTACGGGTTTTTCTCTGTATGTTTTAATGACCTGAATAAATTGACTGAATTTTGTTAGCAATAATTGGAATAGAGTGATATTTTCTAGCAAAATACTAGGGGAAGGTTTGTTTTATGCAAGAAAAAATTAGCAAAAAACAGCTTAAAAATGATAAATAATAAGAAAATATATCAAATAAAATAAGTATAAATAACGCTTGAAAACAAATAGAAATATATATTAATATTTTAGATATTTATAATGTAAAAAAAGTAAGAACTAATCCTAAAACAGCCTTTTTTTACACTCTAGGTATTGGAAAATAAATATCTTTATGTTATAATTAAATACGCTATTGGTGTAGGTGCTACGCCCCTAACTGGTTAGATGGTTTATTCCTTACGGTCCCGCCGCTGTGCAGACATTGTGTCTAAGTCAGCAGCCAGCCTACATTGTACTCTGAATCCACGGGTGATGGAGGCAGTAGGTTTTCTAATTCTGTGATGTTTCCCTGATTAGTAAATTCTGTCTTTGTGACTTCTGTCGGATTCGGCAGAAGTCTTTTCTTTTTATTAGTAATCAATATCATGTAGTAGTTTAATTTTTAAAGGAGGAAATTGTGGAAGAATATCAATTTTCCCAAGGAAAAAATTTACGCTGTGGTTATACGACGGGCAGTTGTGCGACAGCAGCTTCTAAGGCTGCGGCAGAAATGTTGCTTAGCGGAGAGCGTGTGGAAGCAGTACGTATCGATACGCCTAAGGGCATTGTGCTTAATTTGGAACCGTTGGATGTGGCTCGTTGCGAGGATTATGTGACTTGTGCTATCCGTAAGGATTCTGGTGATGATCCTGATGATACCCATGGTGTATTGGTTTATGCTAAGGTAGAGCGTAAGCAAGATGCAGGTGTGGATATAGAGGGTGGTATTGGTGTAGGCCATGTTACAAAGCCCGGCTTAGCTTGTGCTGTTGGCGGTCCTGCAATTAATCCGACGCCGCGTAAGATGATTACTACGGAAGTTACTAATGTAATGAAGAAATATAATTATGATGGTGGTTTGAAAGTAACTATTTCTATTCCTCAAGGTGTGGAAATTGCCAAGAAAACTTTCAATCCCCGTTTAGGCATTGTCGGTGGTTTGTCGGTTTTAGGTACTAGCGGTATCGTTGAACCGATGAGCGAAAAGGCTTTGATTGAAACGATGTATGTGGAGATCCGTGCACAAAAAGCACGTGGCAATAAAAATCTGTTGGTGTTTTTCGGTAATTATGGCGAAGATTTTACCAGGGATATTATGCAATTAGACATTGATGGTGCTGTTACTTGCAGCAATTTCGTCGGTGAGCTTTTGGATTATGCTGTGTTCTGCGGTTTTGAGACGCTGCTTTTAATCGGGCATTCCGGTAAGCTTGTTAAGCTGTCGCAAGGTGTTATGAATACTCATTCCAAATATTCTGATTGCCGTACAGAGCTTTTTGCATTGCAAGCCCTTTTCCATGGTGCTTCTGTTGAAGTAGGTAAAGAGATTTATACTTCTCCTACTACTGATGAGGTGACCAAGATTTTAAAGAGAGAGAACCTGTTTGAACCTGTAATGCAGGAGATTACGGACAAAATCGATTTTTACATGCAACATAGAGTGCATGGTAAAATAAAAACTGCAGCTTTGATGTTTTCCAATGTTTATGGTATTTTGGGCAAAACCAAGTATGCAGATGAGTTAATTCAATTACATCAAAAAAAGGAGAATGAGTAATATGAAAGGTAAATTGTATAGCGTAGGTATTGGCCCTGGAGACCCCGAATTAATGACATTGAAGTCTGTACGTCTGCTGAAGGAATGTGACGTTGTTGCATTGCCAAAAGGCGATACTGATGTTATGACTGCGAAAAACATTGTTAATCAAATTGTGAATTTGGATGAAAAAGAGCAAGTAATCATTTATATGCCGATGACTAAAGATATGGCAGCTATGGATAAAGCTCATCGCGAAGGTGCTGATGCTATTGAAAAACTGCTTGATGAAGGCAAAAATGTTGTATTCATTACTTTAGGCTGCCCGACTGTATATGCAACTTGCATTTATGTACATAAATTGGTATTGCAAGATGGCTACGAAGCAGAATTGGTTGCTGGTGTAACTTCTATCTGTGCAGTAGCAGCTAAGTTAAATACTTCTTTATGCGAACGTGCGGAACCGCTGATTGTTCTGCCCGGTAGCTATAAAGAATCTTCTAAATTCCTCGATGGCCCTGGCAATAAAGTATTGATGAAATCTGCTAGCGAAATCGGTCGCGTACGTGACGAACTGCGTGAAAAAGGTTTGATTAAAAACGCAGGTATGGTTGAACGTTGTGGTCTTCCTGGTGAAAAAGTTTACCGCGATTTGGAAGAAATCGATCCGGCAAGCAGCTATTTCTCTGTAATTTTGGTTAAAGAAAAGGAGTTTGATAAATAATGATTTATTTTATTGGTGCAGGCCCTGGTGCCGCTGACTTAATCACTGTTAAAGGCAAAGAATTATTGGAAAAGGCAGACCTCTGTATTTATGCAGGTTCTTTGGTTAATCCCGCACTTTTAGATTACTGCAAACCTGAATGTGTAATCATGAACAGTGCACATATGACTTTGGAAGAAGTAATTGCTGCTATGGTTCCCGCTGCTCAAGCTGGTAAACTTGTAGTACGTCTGCACACCGGCGATCCTAGTGTTTATGGTGCACATCGTGAACAAATCGATCTTCTGCGCAGCTATAATCTTGATTATGAAGTAGTTCCTGGCGTTAGCTCTTTCTGTGCTGCAGCTGCCTGCCTGAAAGCAGAATATACTCTGCCGAATGTAAGCCAATCTGTAATCATTACTCGTATGGAAGGCCGTACTCCGGTTCCTGACCATCAAAAAATTGCCGATTATGCTGCACATAAAGCAACTATGGTTATTTTCCTCAGCTCCGGTATGCTGGAAAAATTGCAAGTAGAGCTGGTTAAAGGTGGTTACACCAATGATACTCCGGCTGCTATCGTTTATAAGGCAAGCTGGCCTGATGAAAAGGTTATCCGTTGCACCGTTGGTACCTTAGCAGAAAATGCTGCTAAATACAGTATTAACAAAACTGCATTGATTACCGTAGGTGGTTTCTTGGGTAACGAATATGACCGCAGCGAATTATATAATCCTACTTTCGCTCATGGCTTCCGTGAAGCAGATCCTACCAAACTGGACCTGAAACCAGAGGTAAAATAATGCGTGCTGCAGTCTACTCTTTTTCTGTACGTGGGGCAGAGCTGAGCAAAAAAATCAGCAGTCTTTTGCGTACTATAGGTTATGAAGTAGAAACAAGCACTTTTGCTAAATATGCTGAGCAGACCGGCTTAAAACCTATGCTGCCGGATCATAATGCGGTTTGCGGCGAAGATTTTAATAAGTGTCAGACGCTTGTGTTTGTCGGTTCTGTCGGCATTGCAGTGCGTACAATTGCTCCGTATTTGAAAAGTAAGCTCACAGATCCAGCAGTTATTTCTGTTGATGAACGAGGGCTGTATATGATTCCGCTTTTAGCAGGTCATATCGGCGGTGCTAATGAAATGGCCCGCTATTTGGCGGCTGGTATCGGTGCAGAATGCTGTGTAACTACAGCGACGGATGTCAACGGTCTTTTTGCTATCGATGAATGGGCGGCACGTAATAATATGGTGCTGTGTTCTTTGAAGGCGGCTAAGGATTTTGCAGCCGCTTTAGTTGATAACCAGGATGTTGGTTTCTATAAAGACGAAGCTTTCAGCGTGGCAGGTGAATTACCGAAGCAGGTAGTTACTGAAAAAAAATCTGTCGGCATGGCAGTCACTTTAGATAAAAGCTTATCTCCGTTTGATGTAACTTGCCGCTTGCTGCCACGTATTTTGCATTTAGGTATCGGCTGTCGCCGTGGCACTCCTTTGGAGGCTGTGGAAGAATTGGTACTTACGGAGTTTAATAGACTTAATTTGGATTTACGTTGCGTAAAAGCCATTGCGTCTGTTGATTTAAAAAAAGATGAGCAGGGCTTACTTGCTTTTGCTCAGAAATATAATCTTCCTGCTCATTTTTATACAGCTGATGAATTAAATAGCGTAGCAGGAGAATTTACTCAATCTGCATTCGTCAAAAGCGTAGTCGGAGTCAGCAATGTCTGTGAAAGAAGTGCTGTCATTGATTCTGCTAATGGTAAGCTTTTATTGAAGAAAACTTCTTTAAACGGTGTTACTTTGGCGATTGCTTCAGAAAATCTGGTGCTGGATTTCAGCAAAACAGGTCTGAGAAAGAATTAGGAGGATAACATGTCTAAATTATATGTTGTAGGCTTAGGCCCCGGCGGTGTAGAACAGATGACCAAAAGAGCTTATGATGCTCTGAATTCCTGTGACGTTATTGCCGGTTATAATGTTTATGTAAATCTGATTAAAGATGATTTCGTTGGTAAAGAATTTCTTTCCAATGGTATGCGTAAAGAAGTAGACCGCTGCAAACTGGCTTTGGAAGAAGCTTTAAAAGGTAAAACCGTAGCTATGATTTCCAGTGGTGACGCAGGTGTTTACGGTATGGCAGGCATTATGTGCCAAGTTGCTAAAGACCATCCGGAAATCGATATCGAAGTAATCCCTGGTATTACCGCTGCTTGCTCCGGTGCTGCTGTTCTGGGTGCTCCGCTGATTAGCGACTTCTGTCTGATTTCCCTCAGCGATTTGCTGACTCCGTGGGAAAAAATCGAAAAACGCCTGGATTGTGCTTCTAAAGCAGATTTCTGCATTTGCATTTACAATCCTTCCAGCTTTAAACGTCATGACTATCTGCAAAAAGCTTGCGATATCATGCTGAAAAACCAACCGGGTACTATTCCCGCAGGTATTGTACGCAACATCGGTCGTGAAGGTCAAGAATTTGAATTGACTACTTTGGCTGAACTGCGTGATAAAAAAGTAGATATGTTCTCTACCGTTATCGTCGGCAATACCCAAACCGAAGTTATCAACGGCCGTATGGTAACTCCTCGCGGTTACAAATTATAATGCAACCTGTAATCTGGCTGATTGGCGGTACTAGTGAAGGACGTAACCTAATTAAGGCTTTGCGTGATTTTCCAGTACAGCTTTTCGTCAGCGTGGCTACTGAATATGGTGCCGAGCTGATTGACGAGCAGGCAAATGTTACTGTAATGGCCGAGCGTATGGATTTAGCGGCAATGTGCAATTTTATTGAAGAGCACAAGCCTGCCTGCGTTATCGATGCAACTCATCCATATGCTACTATCGTTACGGCAACCGTCAAGAAAGCTTGCAGTGAAAAGCACTGCGAATATCTGCGCTTACTGCGTCCGGCAGGTGAGGCAGGGGATTATACTATGGTAGCTGATTTTAAAGAAGCTGTGGAACTTTTAAATCATTTAGAAGGTAACATCTTTTTGACTACCGGTAGTAAAAATCTTCCTGATTTTACCGCTGTTCACAATTATGCCGAACGCATTGCTCTCAGAGTGTTGCCTATGGAGGATAGCTTGAAAACTGCCCTCAGTCTTGGCTATAAACCGGCCAATATTGTCTGCATGCAAGGTCCTTTTTCTGAGGAATTAAACATTGCGATGCTGCATAAATTCCATAGCCAATATATGGTAACGAAAGATTCTGGCAAAGTAGGTGGCTTTGATGATAAAGTTGAAGCTGCAAAATCTGCTGGAGCTAAACTTATCGTTATCGGCAGGGCGGAAGATGAGCAGGGTGCAGGTTACGATGAAATTGTGAAATATTTGCGAAATAAATTTTTATCGCTATAACGCTAAGACTTAAATAAAGGAGGCCTGTAATGCTAAAAGTCAATATTATCGGTATAGGACCGGGAAACCCTGATCTATTAACCGGTGCGGCGCGTCAGGCTATTGCGGAAAGTAATATCCTTATTGGCGACAAAAGAATGCTTTCTGCCTTTGCAGAAAATGAAAAAATGTTATATTATACTATTAGAACTTCTGACATTGTGGAGATTGCAGCTAAAGCAGATCCTGCTAAAGACGTTATCGCAGTATTGGTTTCCGGTGATGTAGGCTTTTTCAGCTTAGCCAAAACCATTAGCGGCAAATTGCCGGAATGCGAATGTGTACGTTATGTAGGCATCAGCAGCCTGGTATATTTTGCAGGTCGTCTGAATATGTCTTGGGATGACGCGAAGATTGTCAGCATGCATGGGCGCAACCAAAATCTGGTGGCGGCAGTTGCCCAAAATAAGAAGGTCTTTTCGCTGACTGGCGGTGATAACTCCGCTCAGTTATTATGTGCTCAATTGTGCGAACATGGTTTAGGTAAGGTACAAGTATATGTAGGCGAAAATCTGTCCTATCCTGAAGAGAAGATTACTAGCGGTACTGCAGAGGAAATTGGTGCCTTGCAGTTTCCTTCTTTATCTGTAATGATGATTCTCAACGAGGAAGCACAGCCTTTTACTCCCACTGTACATGGCCTCGCCGATGACCTCTTCATGCGCAGCAAAGTGCCTATGACTAAACAAGAGGTACGCAGTGTATCCATGTCTAAATTAATGCCGAAGCCTACGGATTTGATTTATGATATTGGTGCTGGTACCGGTTCTTGCTCTATTGAGCTGGCAACTATTGCTAGCCAAGGTAAAGTCTGGGCTTTTGAACGCAATCCTGTAGCAGTAGAATTATTAGGAAAAAATAAAGCGTTGTTTGGCTTACAAAACTTAGAAATCGTAGCTGGTGAAGCCTTGGAAAACATCAAGGAAATGCCCGCTCCGGACTGTGTTTTTGTTGGCGGCAGCGGTGGCGATTTGTGTGAAATGTTAGATGTTATTTATGCAAAAAACAGTGTTTGCCGCATTGTTATTAATGCTATAACTGTAGAAACTTTAGCACAGGTTGCAGCATATTATAAAGAGCATCCTGATTATGCCTTGGAAATTGTCAACGTGTTTGTCGCACGCGGCAAGCATTTGGGCAATTACAATCTGATGATGGCTCAAAATCCTGTTTATGTAATGACTGCTGTAAAGAAGGAAGATTAAGATGTCTAAACTAACTGTTCCACGTATTATGATCAGTGCACCTGGCAGTGGTAGCGGCAAAACAACTATTGTCTGCGGTCTCTTGAAAGCGTTAATGAATAGAGGAAAACAGGTTTCTGCTTTTAAATCAGGACCCGATTATATAGACCCTATGTTCCATTCACGCGTTATCGGTGCTCATTCCCGTAATTTAGACCTTTTCATGCTAGGAAAAGATACTGTACGTTATCTAGTTGCAAAGAATACGCAACAGGCTGATGTAGCGGTATTTGAGGGTGCAATGGGTTTTTATGATGGTATGGGCAAAACTACCGATGCCAGTGCTTATGACCTTGCCGTAACTTGTGATGTGCCTGTAGTTTTGGTTGTTAATGGCAAAGGAGCAGCCTTATCCATTGCCGCGGTTATCAAAGGTTTTAAAGATTTCCGCAGTGACAGCCATGTTGTAGGTGCTATCTTAAATAATGTCAATCCGATGAGCTATCTGTTTTATAAAGAAGTAATAGAACAGGAGACAGGAGTAAAGCTTTTGGGTTATTTCCCGGTGATGGCTGACTGTAATTTTGAAAGCCGTCATTTAGGTCTTGTTACTGCTGAAGAAATAGGCGATTTGCAACAGATTGTGGACCGCTTGGCCTTGCAGGCGGAAAAATCCATAGATCTGGATGCCTTGATGCAGCTTGCCGCAAGTGCATTGCCGCTTGAGTACCATAAGGTAAGCCTTGAACCTGTGGGAAAAGCACGCATTGCTATCGCACGTGACAAAGCCTTTTGCTTTTATTATCAAGATGCTCTGGACTTACTGACTGAATTGGGAGCAGAGCTCATTCCCTTCAGTCCTCTGACAGATGTGCATCTGCCTCAATGTGATGGACTTATTTTAGGCGGCGGGTATCCTGAATTATATGCGCAGCAGTTAGCTGATAATAAAGGCTTGCTGCAAGAGGTAAAAAACGCTATCAATAGCGGAATGCCTTGTTTTGCCGAATGCGGCGGCTTTATGTATCTTCTAGAGAAATATCGTGACGGTGAGCACGTTTATGACTGGGTAGGTGCTGTACCTGGTGAGTCCGCAATGACGAAAAAACTGACACGTTTTGGTTACGTGCAGCTGACAGCACAAAAAGATAATGTCCTTTGTCAGAAGGGCGGTCAGATTAACGGACATGAGTTCCATTATTCTGATAGTACCAATAATGGTGCAGGTTTTATGGCTGCTAAGGCTTCCGGCCGAGGTAGTTGGGAATGTGCGCATACCTCAGATGCCTTGTATGCAGGTTATCCGCACATCCATCTCTGGGGCAATCCGACCTTTGCCCAAAACTTTGTGCAGCACTGTGTACAGTTCGCTGCGAAAAAATACGGCATGCCGGAATAAAAGGGGAATATGTTTATGACAACTTTAACAGCTATAATAGCAGGTTTTATTTTGGACCTGATTTTTGGCGATCCCCACTGGCTACCGCATCCTATTTGTCTGATTGGTAACATGATTGGCTTTCTAGAAAGAAATCTGCGTAAGTTGCTGGCGCCGAATCCGACTGCACTTCTGGCAGGCGGTGCCTTGATGGTGATAATCGTTCTGGTTGTTTCCTTCGCTGTGCCTTACTATATTTTGCAGTTAGCAGAGGCGGTAAGCCCGTGGCTACGCTTCGGTTTAGAAACCATTATGTTCTACCAGATTTTTGCAACAAAATGCCTGCGAGATGAAAGTATGAAGGTTTTTACTGCTCTTGATAATAACGATTTAGCTGATGCTAGAGTGAAATTATCTTGGATTGTAGGACGCGATACTAAAAATTTGTCCGCAGAAGAGGTTACTAAAGGTGCTGTAGAAACAGTCGCTGAAAACACTGCTGACGGTATTATTGCTCCGATGCTGTATATGTTTTTAGGTGGTGCACCTTTAGCCTTCTTATATAAAGGGATTAATACCATGGACTCCATGGTAGGCTACAAAAACGATAAATATCTGTACTTCGGACGTTGTGCAGCTAAGCTGGATGATTTGGCGAACCTGATTCCGGCACGTATCGCTGGTCTGGTGATGATTATAGCAGCCTTTCTTGTAGGCCTTAACGGTCCCGGTGCCTGGAAGATTTTCTGGCGTGATCGTTATCATCATTTAAGCCCGAATTCTGCAATGACCGAATCAGTAACAGCCGGTGCCTTGAACATCCAGCTTGGTGGCGATCATTATTACTTTGGTAAACTGGTGCACAAGGAAACCATTGGTGATGATATCCGCCCTGTATGTCCGCAGGATATAATGCAGGCAAACCGACTGCTGTACATGACTGCTGTAGTCAGCTTGATATTGTTTGCTACAGCCGACTTTTTATATAAAAGCAACATTTTGTGATTTGATATAGACAGGAGTGGATCCAATGTATAAATATGAGCATGGTGGAGATATTTACACTGAACAGTGTACTGATGATGGTAAACCGTTCGTAGATTTTTCCGCTAACATTAATCCGTTGGGACTGCCGGCCGGCGTAAAACTGGCAGTGCAGAGAGCATTAAAACAATGCGTCAACTATCCTGATCCCTTCTGTCGAGAACTGAGAGTTGCTCTTAGTACCTTTTTACAGGTAAATCCCGACTATTTCTTTTTCGGCAATGGTGCTGCTGATGTTTTGTTTCGATTCGCGCTGGCCTTGAAGCCGAAACGAGCTTTATTATTGGCTCCGACCTTTGCTGATTACGAAAAAGCACTCAAGACTGTGGATTGTAAAATCAATTATTACGAGCTGAATGCAGAGAATCGGTTTGCTCCGGATCGTGGTATTATGGCGAAGATTACTGCGCGCACAGATCTAGTCGTAATCTGTAACCCTAATAATCCAACAGGTGAGCTTATCAGTCGTCAGCTTTTGGAACGTATTTTGACTAAATGTCGTCTTGTAGGTGCAAAGCTTTTGGTTGATGAGTGCTTTATGGACTTTGTTGATCCTAAAAATGCTTATACCATGATGAACAGACTGGAGGATTATCCGGAGCTGGTCATCCTTAAAGCTTTTACTAAAACATTTGCGATGCCAGGCATCCGCCTTGGTTATTGCATGACCTCTAATGAGCTTCTGTTGGAAAAGTTGCACGAAAACGGACAGGATTGGAATGTATCTACCTTTGCACAGGCTGCAGGTATTGCGGCTTTGCAGGAGGATGTCTATCTGCAAAATTCTATGAAGCTCGTAAGTGAAGAACGTAAATATCTGACCGAAAAGCTGCAGGCTCTCGGTGCTGATGTTTACGGATCTAAAGCAAACTATATTTTCTTTTATATGCCTCAGCCTGCTAACTTTGCTGAGCTGTTGCATAAGCAGGGCTTTTTAATCCGTTCCTGCGAAAACTATCATAACCTTGGAAAAGGTTACTATCGTGTTGCGGTAAAAACGAGAGTGCTGAACCGTGCACTTATCAAAGCAATTAAGGAAGCAAAAAAACATGCGCTCTTTACTGGTTTTAATTGATGGACTAGGAGATGACCTGATTCCTGCATTGCAGGGACAAACTCCTTATACCTTTGCGAAGCATCCTTTAATGGATGGGATTGCGAAGAACGGGACCTTGGCTCATCTCAGTATCTGTGAACAAGACATAACTCCTGAAAGCTGTAGCTGCATTTTACGGCTTTTAGGTGTACATAAAGATGATATACCCAAGAACAGAGCTTATTTAGAATTATTGGCACATAACCGTGATATTTCTGAATACGAAATGGTACTTCGCTGCAATTTAGCTGCGGTGGACGCATCAGGTAAACTGGCTGCCTTTAACGGCCAGGGCCTGATGGCAGAACAAATGCGTGAGGCTGCCGCTTTGTGTGATGATATTCTCAAGGATATTGAGTTTATTCATCTTTCGGAATATCGTAATTTGCTGATTATGAATAAAGAAGAAGCTGTTCTGGAATGTCAGGTCAAGCCGCCGCATGAAAGCGTAGGCGAGGATGTAGATGCCTTGTTGCGTCCTCTTTGTGAGCAGTCTCTGTCTATCAGCTATTTTCTTCAGCAGACAGCGAAACGTCTTGCTCCCTTTGCTCATGACGGATTGCATTACACATTGTATCCTTGGGGACCGTCTGCTAGACAGGTACTCCCGTCCTTTGCATCGTTGCACGGGATTAAGGGTGGTGCAGTATGTAAGGCCGAGATTGTTTTAGGCATTGCTCGGGCGTTAGGCATGGAGGTAGCAGTTCCCGATACCGCTACAGGTGATGTGGATACGGACATTGCGGCTAAG
Source organism: uncultured Phascolarctobacterium sp. (assembly GCA_900544885.1). GTDB lineage: Bacteria > Bacillota > Negativicutes > Acidaminococcales > Acidaminococcaceae > Phascolarctobacterium_A. The sequence continues at coordinate 15,138 of UQWU01000036.1, forward strand.
GCAGAAGGTGCCTTGACTCTGCTTGGCCGAAATGATTTTGTTCTTGCACACTTTAACGGTTCGGACGAAGCTTCCCACCGTTATGATTATGCAGCAAAGGCTGCGTTTATTGAAAAAATAGACCGGGAATTTTTAAGTACTATCATGCGGTATTATCACGAGCCGCTTAAAATAGTGATATGCGGAGATCATGTAACCAGTTCTCTGACAGGAAAGCATGGTTATGGCTGTACTCCTGTCATTGCCGGTTATCTTAATACAGCCGGACAAGAAATACAGCTCAGCAGTTATCACGATATATTAGACTTTTTGATGAAAGATTAAATGATGAAAGAGAGTGGTTGAATTGGCAAAAGCACTTATGGTGGTAGGAACCATGTCCAATGCGGGCAAAAGCTTAGTAACAGCAGGTTTGTGCCGTGTTTTCAATCAAGATGGCTACAAAGTAGCCCCCTTTAAATCCCAGAACATGGCATTGAATTCCTTTATTACTAAGGAAGGTGCAGAAATGGGCCGCGCACAGGTTGTACAGGCAGAAGCTGCCAATATCGAACCAAGCGTACTTATGAATCCTATTTTGCTGAAACCTACCAGCGACAGCGGTTCCCAGGTTATCGTCAACGGCGAGGCTATCGGTACCATGCGTGCCGGCGAATATTATGCTATGAAGCATACCTTGCGTCCCAAAGTACAAGAAGCCTTTGATACATTGGCTGCTAAATACGATGTGGTATGTATTGAGGGTGCAGGCAGTCCCGCTGAAATCAACATCAAAAAGGACGATTTTGTGAATATGGGCATGGCAAAAATGGCCAAAGCCCCTGTACTGTTAGTTGCAGATATTGACCGCGGCGGTGTATTCGCTTCTATTTATGGCACTCTTATGCTATTGGACGAAGATGAGAGAGCTATGATTAAAGGCGTAATCATCAACAAATTCCGCGGTGATGTCGAAATCCTGCGTCCCGGTCTGAAAATGATCGAAGACAAAACCGGTGTTCCTGTTGTGGGCGTACTGCCCATGCTGAATGTGGACATCGAAGACGAGGACAGTCTCTCTGAACGTATCAGCGGTCATAGCGAAGTTAAGCTGGTAGATATCGCTGTTGCACGTATTCCGAGAATGTCCAATTATACAGATTTTAATGTTTTTGAGCTTATTCCCGGCGTATCTTTGCGTTATGTAAGCAATGTACGCGAGCTGGGCAATCCTGATATGATTATCATTCCGGGTACAAAAAATACCATTGGCGACTTGAAATGGTTACGTCAAAGTGGTATGGAAGCAGCTATTTTAAAACACGCTAGCAATGGCACTGTTGTTTTCGGCGTTTGCGGCGGTTATCAGATGCTTGGTAAAAATATCTCCGATCCTTATGGTGTAGAAGAGGGTGGCGATACTCCGGGCTTAGGACTGCTGAACGTAGAAACCTCTTTTATTGAACACAAACGCACTATTCAAATGGCTGGTAAATTTGGTAATGTTAAAGGTATCTTTTCTAATCTAAGCGGTATGCCTCTTTTCGGTTATGAAATTCATTCCGGCGTGACTACTTTCCCTGAGCAGGATGCCTTGACCTGCATCAGACCTATTCACGAAGATGGTGAAGATATGCTTGAAGGTTCTCAGAATACTGAGGGTAACCTGAATGTTTATGGTACATATGTACATGGCGTTTTCGACAGCGATGGTATTGCAGCTAAAATTGTCGAAGCCTTATTAGCAAAAAAAGGTCTTAAACCTGATGATATTGAGACTATCAATTTTGCGGAATATAAACGTCAACAATACGATATTTTGGCAGACAGTATTCGTAAAAACCTGGATATGAAAGCGATTTACGAAATTTTGGAGGCGGGCGTAGAATGAAAGACGGCGGTTTAATCCATATTTATTGTGGTGATGGTAAAGGTAAAACTACAGCTGCTATTGGTTTGGCTGTTCGTTGCAGCGGACACGGCAACCATGTTTTAATTGTGCAATTTCTCAAAAGCAGACCTACGGGTGAATTGAAAAGTTTGGCACTTTTGCCAAATATTGAACTCATGCGTGGTAAAGAAACTAAAAAATTCACTTTTCAAATGAATGATGAAGAAAAGGCAAAGGTGAAAGGTGAGCACCTGGAACTTTTCGACAAGGTTAAGCAAAAATGCCTGGACGAGCATATTGACCTGCTTATTCTTGATGAGGTTATCGGTGCCTGCAATACAGGTGTTTTCGATAAAGATATTTTAGTTGATTTTCTGCGTCATAAACCGCAGGAAATGGAAGTTGTGCTTACAGGACGTAATCCAGCTCCAGAACTTGTGGAGCTGGCAGATTATGTTTCTGAAATCTGTAAGCGTAAACATCCCTTTGAAAAAGGTATTCCTGCCCGTACAGGTATCGAAAGATAAAAAGTAGAGCAGGTTATCAAGCGTAGATAGCATAGATAAAGAAAGGTTGTGTAACAATGCATTTACAAAATGTTTTGCCCGCTGACATTGAAAAGCGCAGCATGGAAATTATTGGCGAAGAATTAGGACAAATCAAAATCGATCCGGAAAAAATCGACATCGTAAAACGTGTCATCCATACTTCTGCAGATTTTGATTATGCACGCAATCTTCTCTTTTCTGAAGGCGTTGTAGAAAAAGCTTTGGCAGCTCTTGAAAAAGGTGCTACCATTATTACTGATACTAACATGGCTTGCACAGGCATTAACAAAATGGGCCTGGCAAAATTAGGGGCTAAAGCTGTTTGCTTTATGGCAGACGCTGATGTTGCAGCACGTGCTAAAGAAGCAGGTTCTACTAGAGCTGCAGCTTGCATGGAAAAAGCTTGCACTATCGAAGGCCCGGTAATCATTGCTGTCGGCAATGCTCCTACTGCACTGGTTCGTTTAGACGAATTAGTAAAAGAAGGAAAAATCAAACCGGAACTGGTAATTGGTGTACCGGTTGGTTTTGTTAATGTTGTAGAATCTAAAGAAATCATTATGCAGACTGGCATTCCTTACATTGTTGCTCGTGGCCGTAAAGGCGGTAGCAATGTAGCTGCTGGTATCTGTAATGCACTGCTCTACAATATCCAGAGC
>UQWU01000037.1 GCA_900544885.1 uncultured Phascolarctobacterium sp.
AAGTACTTGGCTGGAAGCGGCCTGGGAGGATAGAAAATCGCCGGTTAGAAAAAATAAACTCTGTACTTATTGTACAGAGTTTATTTTTTTGTTATGATAATATTATGATGCATTTGTATTAGAAAGGAAGCTGTTTATGAATAGAAAACTATCCTATCCAGTATTAGCATTAGCTTTAGGTCATTTAGTTACTGATTTACAAGCAGGAGCCTTGCCTATTGTTCTGCCACAGCTGAAAGAATTATTTGCTTTAACTTATTCTCAGTTAGCTGCTATAGTACTTTTGCAAAATATCATGTCTTCTGTCATTCAACCAGCCTTCGGCTATATCACTGATAAGCATTCTTTACCTAATTTTTTACCGTTTTGTGCAGCTTTAGCTGGTGCGGGATTTGCTCTAGTTGGTTGGACAAGTTCCTATACTTTACTTTTAGCTACAGTTGTTTTTATCAGCTTAGCTAGTGCTACATATCATCCCCAAGCATCTAAAACAGTCAATTTTTTAAGTACTGATCATAATCGTGCGCAGAATATGGGTATCTTTTCTATCGGTGGTAATGCCGGCATGGCCGTAGGTTCTATTTTAATGACTTTTTTATTAGGGATGGCAGGTGGTATTCATAACACTATGTATTTTGTCTTACCTGGGTTAATCGTATTTTGGTTAATTCTTAAATATATGCCTGAGTATAAAAGAGTTAATAAGGAACATGCTTTACAGCAAGCTAAAAAATCCCTACAAGGTTCTACAGAAAAAATTTCTTATTTTAGTCTTTTTTTGATTTTATTTTATATTTTTATGCGCTCCTCTATTCATTCCGGCATTTCTACTTACTTGCCATTGTTCTTTATGAAATTTAGAGGCTTTGAAGCTGTTACAGCCAGCAGTCTTGTATCAGGATTTTTATTAGGTGGTGTGGTAGGTACATATATTGGTTCTGTTTTAAGTGATCGCTTGGGTGCTAGAAAAATTTTGCTAGGCTCAATTACCTTAAGTATACCGGCAATTTTCTGCATTACTATTGCTGCTACACCGTTTTTTGCCATGGCTGCTGTAGTAACTGCAGGTTTCTTTATTATCGGCTCTTTTGCAACAACGATTATTTTAGCTCAATGTATGTTGCCCAATAATGTCGGTATGGCTTCCGGCTTAACCATTGGCTTTAGTGTTGGTTTAGGCGGATTTGGTGTAACTATTTTAGGCTTTTTAGCAGACAATTATGGATTAGATTTTGTGATGCGATTATTAGTCTTTTTACCGATTACTGCTGCTTTAGTGGCGATTAAAATTCCTATTCCTAAAAGTCTGCAGAAATAAAAATTTGTAATTTTATAATAGTGAGGGGTATTATGGAGAAAAATTATAAACTGGGTCTTTTATATAGTTTATCTGCCTGTATGTTATGGGGCTTTTTACCTATTTATTGGAAACAATTACAGCATGTACACGCCTTTGAAATTTTAGCTAGCCGCTTTTTGTGGTCAGCCTTATTTGTATTCTTTTTGCTTGTTGTAAGTAGGAAATTAACTACGTTTATTAACGAAACAAAATTTATTTTCAGCAACTGGAAAAGAGCTATCTGTATGTTGGTTGCTGCATCTATAATTACCTTTAACTGGGGCATTTTTATTTGGGCTGTAGAGGCAGGACGTATTATAGAAACAAGTATGGGATATTATATCAATCCTTTAGTAAGTGTTTTGTTCGGTATGGTTTTCTTGCATGAGCGTTTAGGTAAGCTGCAGATTGCTGCTGTTATATGTGCTGTTATCGGTATAGGAACTTTAATTATTAATAACGGCGGCCTTCCTTGGATTTCTGTCAGCCTGGCTATAACTTTTGCTTTATATGGTCTGCTGAAGAAAATTTTACCTGTACAGGCTTTGACTAGCATTATGTTAGAAACATTGCTTATTTCGCCGCTGATGGCTTATTATCTATATTATTTATCTTACAATGGTGGTAATGCTTACCAAAGTGCTGATGTACATACTTTGATTTTTTTATGTTGCTCCGGTATCGCGACTGCTACGCCTTTATTATTATTTACTGCTAGTGCACGTCTTTTACCACTAAATGTTTTGGGTTTCATGCAATATATTTCTCCGTCTTTAAGCCTTTTGTTAGGTGTTTTTGTATATAATGAAGATTTTACCTTTGCGTATGCTATAGCTTTTGGTTGGATTTGGTTTGGCTTAATACTATTTTCTTGGTCACAAATAAGGAAATAAATTATTTATCCTGTCTTTTTTCAAGGCAGGATTTTTTTCTAAAACTTTAAAGATACTGTAATAAATGGTTATATCTGGTAATAAATATATTTTTTAGCAATATTAAATACCAGAAAAATAACAGTATGTTCATTTTTATGCTTAGGAATAATTAATAAATAAAAATTTTATTTATTAATACAATTAATATTTTCTGAACTTTTCAAAGCCTTGTTTTAAGCACTTATAGGAAGTTTGTAAAATAAAAGTTAAATGATATATAATTTTTTGAATAAAGGTAAAACAGTTTCTAATTAGTGTAGAAAATAGACTCCTAAATAGAGCTACCCCTATATTTAGTGGTGTGGAGAAAATTAGTTAGTTGTTATTAAAGTTATCCACAATCTGTGTATAACATGTTGATAAGGTGGAAAAAAAGGCTTAATTAAGCCTTTTTTATTTAAATTGCTTAGTGGATAAAATGTAGATAGTTAAAAGTTATGCACAAAATTTGTGGATAACTATGTGGATACTGTTGATAACCTTACACAAAATAAGGGAAATATACCATATATATAGCGCTTCGGATAAGAAGCGTCTACAATTTTAAAATAAAAAATATATCTGAACATAAGTTTTTAAAAAATCTTGATTTTGCTGTAGTTTCTACTTGCTTTAATTGCTAATTTTAGTCATAATAATACTATGACTATTTATAAGTAATTGGAGGAAGAAGAAATGGTTTTAAAACAAGCAACTGTACTGGCTGCTTTAAAACAAGCGGCAGATGAGGTAATAAATAAATCTTTATGCGAAGTTTCCGGTGGTTGGCTGGCGTTAGTAAAAGCTGACAACAGCAAACATTTGGCATTTGTGTATCAAGAAGAAACTGCTTTGAATAAAATGTTCAAGGATATTGAAAAAACTGTTGAATGTGATGATGTTAAAGTGGAATTAATGGCGTTGAATGCTAATAATGCTGCTGTCGTACGTCGTTTTATCAAATGGGTTGCTCCTACTGCCTGCGGTACTAGAGGTACTAGCATCGGCTTTAGTGATTGGCTAGGTGAAGCAGATGCAGTAGTAACTGATTTGTTTGTTAATCGCCAATTAAAACCTGTTTTAGTTGACTATACTCCGGAAGATAGTATTGCTTTACAACGCAATTTCTTGGAAGCTGTAGATACTGCTACATGGGGCGTTATGGAAGCAGGTTATAAAGAAGGCTATGGTGCTAATGCTGCCGGACTGAAAACCGAAGAAGAAATTGTTAAAGCATTATTGTATGGTTATAGCATGATCGGCTTTGATTGCAGTGATAAAATTAATCTGAGTATCGAAAAGCTTTCTGATGAAGCTGTTGAAAAACGTTTTGAAGAATTTAATGACACTTTCCGTGCTGCTGTTAATGCTTCTTATTTGAATGCTGAATTCAAAGTTGGTGATGACACTATTACTTTTGAAGAACACCAATTGCATCGTATTATTCTGGAGTATGGCGAAGCAATTATGCATGTACAGTTTATTTATAATTCTTATCTGAAAAATACTCCTTGGAATATTGATTTTGAATTGTCCTTATCTAAACCTGGTAAAGTATTATCTGTACAAGAGCATTATCTGATTGCTAATGAATTAGAGCGTAATGGCATTAAATTGGCTTCTATTTGCTTAGATCCATTAAATGAAGAATCAAGTTTAGCAGAAAATATGAAGGTGCATTGTGAAATCGCTAATACCTTTGAATATCGTCTGAGCTTCTGCAATGCTGATATTTGTCAGCAAGACTACACTGCAGCAATGAAAACCTTAAAAGGTAAAGCTCATTTCAAATTGAATAATGTTCTTTGGATGAGTGCAGTAAAATTGATCGCTGCTCAAGATGCAGAGCTTTATGCTAAAATTACAGCTGCTGCCGAATGTGATGCTGTTGCTGCTGATGAAATCTGTCATTCTGCTAGCTGCCGTAATTTGGCTTTAAGCTATAAAAAAGTATTAAATCCTAAAGGAGCTAACTTAGCACCGGAAATTAAGGCTTTCTTGGCTACTCATCATGATGCTTATGTAGAAGAAGTACGTGCTAATGTAGCTAAGTTTTTGAAAAATATCTAATCTGCTATTTAACAAAGACAGCCGTTTTTGCGGCTGTCTTTTCTTTTGCAAAAAATAAATTGGCTGAAAAGTCTAGAAAAATAGTACAAAAATATTGCAAGAATATTTTGTCCGCGTATTAAAAACAAAAATACAAGAAAGTGTAAAAAATGTAACTAAATAAAGAAAAAATATTTTTTTCAAGAAATATGTTGACAAATTTATAAAATAAGGGTATAGTATCAGTAATTTCAAATTGACCCATAAAGGTTATGATTGGGAACAAAGATAAGAGTGAACTATCAGAGAGCTGTTGGTTGGTGTGAAACAGCACGAAGCCTTATTGATTAAATCACCCATGAACTCGTCAGCGAAAGTGTTAGCTAGTAGACTGATGCGCCACGGATGCGTTATTTCCGAGCCGGTTGATGGACTGGTGCTAAGCGATAAATTAGGGTGGTACCGCGTATTATACGCCCCTGTATATGTATAAAGCATATACAGGGGCTTTTTGATTTCCATCATCTGCCAAAAAAAGAATGGAGGAAAAATTATGTTTGAAAAAGTTTTAGTTACAGGTCAAAATGATGAAACATTATTACCGCGTGTTTTACGGGTACTATCTAAGCAAGGAGCACAGGTTAAATCTTTACATATGGCGGCTGAGGCCGATTTTTTGAAATTAGAAATTCAGTTAGCTGATACAGCAGCGGTTCAAGTAGCAAAGTTACTGCAAAAGCAGGTTGCTGTTGTATCTGTCAATACAATGATGGGTTGAGGGGGATGAATCGATGAAGCTAAAGGGGGCACAAGCTATTGTGCAGGTGCTTTTAGAACAAGGCGTTGATACGGTTTTCGGTTATCCTGGTGGTGCCGTTATTCCCCTATATGATGCTTTGTATGAAGCTCCTTTAAAAAATGTTTTAACAGCTCATGAGCAAGGTGCTATTCATGCAGCTGATGGTTATGCTAGAGCTAGTGGTAAAACAGGTGTCTGCATAGCAACATCCGGTCCTGGTGCGACAAATATTGTTACTGGTCTGGCGACAGCTTATCTTGATTCTATACCGTTAGTTGCCTTAACCGGACAGGTTAGTGTAAATATGCTGGGACGTGATTCTTTTCAGGAAATTGATATCGTCGGTGTGACTATGCCGATTACGAAATACAATATGTTGGTCCGTAACGGAAAAGAATTAGTGCCTGCTTTAAGAAAAGCTTTTGCTTTAGCACATGAAGGCAGACCGGGGCCTGTATTGGTAGACATTCCGAGCAGCGTTCAGCTGGAAGATGTAGAATGGGAAATGCTTCCTCCGCAAGAAAAAGAACAGCTGGATGATGTTCCTACAGAAAAGCTTGCACAAGCCGCTCAGGTTTTACAGCAGGCAGAAAAACCTGTTCTGTTAGTCGGCGGTGGTGCTGTAAACAGTGATTCACAACAGGAGTTATTAGCGTTAGCTGAAAAGCTTGATGTTCCGGTAGTAAACACTTTGATGGGTATCGGCGTATTTCCTGAAAGCAATCAACGTTCTTTAGGTTTAACTGGTATGCATGGTCATATTGCTGCTAACATGGCTGTTGCTCATGCAGATGTGCTTATAGTTGCTGGTAGCCGTTTTAGTGATCGTGTTACAGGAGACCGCAATCGTTATGTAGGCAAGAAAACTATTATTCAGGTAGATATAGACCCAACTGAGATTGATAAGAATGTCGCTGTAACATTGCCTTTGATGGGCGATGTAAAACAAACTTTAGCTCAGCTATTGCCTTTACTAAAACGTAAAGAGCATCCTAAATGGTGGCAGCAATTAAGAGCTTGGGATGCACAGGAGGACCGCAGCCTACTGAGTGGTACAAGGCTTACAGCTCCTTGGCTGATGCAGGAAATGAGTAAAAGATTAGCAGAAGAAAATCCTATTTATGTTACTGACGTTGGCCAGAATCAGATGTGGGCAGCTCAACATTTAGTAGTTGACTCACCTAGACATCACTTAACATCAGGAGGATGTGGTACCATGGGCTTTGGTTTACCGGCAGCACTTGGTGCAGCTTTTGCTAAACCAGAAAATAAAGTGGTTCATATCTGTGGTGATGGCGGTTTTAAAATGACAGGCATGGAATTATTTACTGCAGCTAAGGAACATAAAAATTTGATTAGCGTAGTAATTAATAACAGTTGCTTAGGCATGGTAAGACAATGGCAGCAATTATTTTATGATCAAAGATATTCATCTACATTGTTAACAGAGTTCGATTTTATTGCTTTTGCTAAAGCATGTGGTGCTGAAGGTGTCCGCGTAACAAGTTGTAAAGAATTTACAGCAGCTTTACAGCAGGCACAGCAGAGCAAAAAACCGTTTTTAATCGAAGCAATCGTAGAACAGGGTGACTTAGTAGAACCTATGGTTGCACCTGGTGCTGTAGTAGATGATTTCGTAAAAGTTGTTAAATAAATATTCTAGAAAAAATAAAGCAGTTGTAAAATAAGGGAAATAAAATCGATTGCGTAGATAAATAGAGAAAAGCAATCAAAATTAGAGATAAAAAATATATAAATAAAAAATATATAAAAGCATAAAATAAGGGAGAGTGCTTAAAATGGTACAAATGTATTATGACAATGACGCAGATTTAAATTTATTGGCTGGTAAAACTGTTGCTATTATCGGCTATGGTTCTCAAGGTCATGCTCATGCTTTAAATTTACAGGAAAGCGGTGTGAATGTAGTTGTAGGCTTATATGAAGGTTCTAAATCTTGGGCTAAGGCCGAAGCTGCCGGTTTAAAAGTTATGACTGCTGCCGAAGCTGCTAAAGTTGCTGATGTAGTAATGATGCTGATTCCTGATGAAAAACAGGCTACCACTTATAAAAAAGATATCGAACCTAATTTAGTTGCAGGTAATGCTTTGGCTTTTGCTCATGGTTTTAACATCCATTTCGGCCAAATCGTTCCTCCCGCTGATGTTGATGTATTTATGGTAGCACCTAAAGGACCGGGCCATTTAGTTCGTCGTACCTATACTGAAGGAAGTGGTGTTCCTGTTTTGGTAACTGCTTATCAAAATCCGACCGGTAAAGCTCATGACTTGGCTCTGGCATATGCTAAAGCTTTGGGTGGTACTCGTGCAGGTGCTTTGGAAACTACCTTCCGTGAAGAAACTGAAACTGATTTATTCGGTGAGCAAGCTGTTTTGTGCGGTGGTATTACTGCTTTAATTACTGCCGGTTATGAAACTTTGGTAGAAGCAGGCTATGAACCTGAAAGTGCTTATTTTGAATGTATGCATGAAATGAAATTAATCGTTGATTTGATGTATGAAGGCGGTATGGCTAAGATGCGTCATTCTATCTCCGATACTGCAGAATATGGTGATTATATGAGCGGAAGCCGTATTGTTACTGCCGAAACTAAAGCAGCTATGAAGCAGGTTTTGAGCGAAATTCAAGATGGTACTTTTGCTAAGAAATGGTTGTTAGAAAATCAAGTTAATCGTCCGCAATTTAATGCTATGCGTCGTCGTGCAGCGGAACATCCTATTGAAAAAGTCGGTGCCAAACTGAGGGGTATGATGCCGTTTTTACAAAATAAACAAGCAAAAAAATAAGACTGTATCATAGATAAGTAAAAAATAAACCGTTCACACAATAAAGTGTGAACGGTTTTGTGTTTATTTAGACTTCACCTTCGTCCATAATACCTAATTTGCGTTTCCAGTAACGAGAATAAATCGCACCCAAAGGATTATGAGCCAGCAGACGATCTTTAACTACTAATGTCGTAACAGGACCGGGGCAGTTTTTATTGAAAATGGCATCATGTCCTACGCATAAACCGCAGGAGATAAATAATTCAACGCCTTTTTCTGCTAAGAATTTAGCTTGGAATTTAGGATTACACATAGCTTCATGTTCGAGCTCTGGTTTTACTTGTTTCAGACCTAATTCTTTTTTAGGGAAACTGCAATTTTTGCAGCAAACACTATAAAATTCAAAGCCTTGCTGTGTAAAGTATTTAGCAATATAACGTGCTTCTTGATTTAAACCTATACAGAAAGCCATACCGAGCTTTTTATAGCCCATAGCTTTGGCAAATTCTGCTGTTTCCTGCAGACGGCAGATATTACTGTAAAATGTACCTTCTACATAAGCTGCAGCATGCATGATTTTTAATTCATCTTCAGTATACGCTTGCTTTACTTCTTCCATGGGAACACCGGTGCAGTTAACACCTTTAGAGTAGCAAGCATGAGTTGGGCAGTTTGCACAATTACATTTCATAAAGAACATCCCTTTCCTAATAGCTGGATTCAATATTCTATTCAATATACTAGCATAAAAAGATGGCTTTTCCAAACGTTTTCGCAAACAATTAGCTGAAAATAGAGAAAATTTTGCTTAAATTGCTTGATAATGCGTAAAAATGATTGACTTTGATTAATTTTGGTTATATGATATCACAAGAGGAGAGATGCTTATGTTAACACAAGAACGTTTTGAAGCTATTGTTAAAGTTGTTAACCGTGCTGGTGCGGTTACTGTCCAAAACTTAGCAAAGGCTTTAAATACTTCCGAGTCAACTATCAGACGTGATTTAGTACAATTAGACAGCTTGGGACGGGTACGTAAGGTACATGGCGGTGCTACTAGTGTTGTGCAGTTGGAGGCTGTACAGGAACGCTGTATGCAGGAAAAATATAATAGCAATATGGAGGCTAAAAAGCAGATTGCTGCTTATGCAGCTTCTTTAGTACATGCGAATGATTTTATTTTTCTTGATGCTGGTTCAACAACGGAGCAGATGGCCGATTTTTTGGAAGAAACAAGTGCTGTTTATGTGACTAATGGCATTACCCTAGCGCAAAAGCTGGCAGCACGCGGCTTTAGAGTAATGCTGATTGCTGGTCGGGTTAAGGCTTCTACTGATGCTGTAATTGGTAGTGAAGCAGTGGTTTCTTTACAGAATTATCATTTTTCCAGGGGTTTTTTTGGTACTAATGGTATTGCTGTAGAAGAGGGCTTTACGACACCTGATATTGAAGAGGCCCGTAATAAATGTGAAGCAATGAAACGCTGCCATAAGTGCTATGTTTTGGCAGATTCTAGTAAATTTGATGTATTATCCAATGTTTCTTTTGGTTGTCTGGCTAATGCAGCAATTATTACTGCTGATGTTGGAGAGGTTAATTTGAAGCAGTATAAACAGCATACAGAGGTGATAGAGCTGTGATTTATACAGTAACCTTTAATCCGTCTTTGGACTATGTAGTTCAAATAGATGATTTTAAAATTGGTGAAATCAACAGAACTAAAACAGAAACCTATTATCCTGGTGGTAAAGGTATCAATGTTTCTCTTGTTCTGCAAAATTTAGGTGTAACTTCTAAAGCTTTAGGTTTTACAGCAGGTTTCAGTGGTCAGGAATTAAAAAGATTACTTGATAAGGCAGGCTGTAGCTATGATTTTGTGGATATTGCAGCAGGCTGTACACGTATTAATGTAAAGGTAGCCGAAAATCCGGAAACTGCTATTAATGCACAAGGTCCTATAATTGGCAAGGAAGAATTTACTAAGCTGCTAGCTAAATTAGAGCAGCTACAGCAGGACGATATTCTTGTTTTGGCAGGTAGTATTCCGAAAACACTGCCTAACGATATTTATGAACAGATTTTACAGCTTTTAGCAGGTAAGGTTGTGCATACAGTTGTAGATGCTACAGGTGCTTTATTGCTGAATGTTTTAAAATATCATCCTTTTCTCATTAAACCGAATCATGAGGAATTAGGTGAGTTATTTGGCTTAGGTGCATTGCATGATGAACAGGAAATCATCACATATGCGCGCAAGTTACAGGATATGGGTGCCTGCAATGTTTTGGTATCCCGTGGCAAGGATGGTGCCATTTTGCTTGACGAAACAGGTGCTGTACATACAGGTGCTTCTCCTAAAGGTGTATTGGTAAATTCTGTTGGTGCAGGTGACAGTATGGTAGCAGGTTTCTTGGCAGGATATCTGACAAGTCGTGATTATAAGACTGCATTGCGTCTGGGAATATGTGCAGGCAGTGCCTCCGCTTTTCAGGAATGGCTAGCTTCTAAAGAAGATATCATTAAATTAATGCAAGTTTTATAAAAATATATAAACTATTTTTCAAAGAAAGGGTTGAAAAACACAATGAAAATCGTTGACTTGTTATCTGTAAAAAGTATCGACATCAACGCTGCTAGCACGAGCAAGCAGGACGCTTTGGACAAGCTCATTGCTTTAATGGATAAGAGAGGCAATCTGCTAGATATTACTGAATATAAAAAATGCGTGCTGAGCCGTGAGGCTGAAGGCAGCACTGGTATTGGTGAAGGCATTGCTATTCCGCATGCTAAAACATCTGCTGTTAAAGCTCCTGGTCTGGCTGCGATGGTTGTACGCGATGGTGTAGATTTTGAGAGCTTAGATGGAGAGCCTGCTCGTTTATTCTTCTTGATTGCCGCTCCTGATACTGAGGATAATGTACATTTGGATGTATTAAGCCGTTTGAGCCAATTGCTGATGAACGAAGATTTCCGTGCAGATTTGCTGGCTGCTAAAACTGCTAAAGAATTTTTGGCTGTTGTTGATAAATACGAAAATGCTAAGGCTGATGATAAGAAAGCTGTAAGCGGTAAACATCGTTTGCTGGCTGTAACTGCTTGTCCGACCGGTATTGCTCATACCTACATGGCTGCTGAAGCTTTATTGGATACTGCAGAAAAAATGGGCGTTGCTATGAAAGTAGAAACTAATGGCAGCGGTGGTGTTAAAAATAAATTGACTGCTGAAGAAATTGCAGAAGCTGACGGTATTATCGTTGCTTGTGATAAAAATGTTCCGACTGAACGTTTTGCAGGTAAACCGGTATTATTTGTAAAGGTTGCTGATGGTATTAACAAACCGAAAGAATTGATTGAAGAAATCCTTTCCGGTAAGGTTGCTGTATTCCAAGGTCATGGCGAAGTACAAGAAAATGCGGAAGCTGAAGAAGGCGGTGAAAGCGTTGGCCGTCAAATTTATAAGCATTTGATGAATGGCGTATCTCATATGTTACCGTTCGTTATTGGCGGTGGTATTCTGATTGCTCTGGCATTTTTACTGGATATGCAAAACGCAGGCACTGCTCAATTTGGTACTGGTACTCCTGCTGCTGCTTTCTTTAAAAATATCGGTGGCTTGGCCTTCAGCATGATGATGCCTATCCTGGCAGGTTACATTGCTATGAGTATTGCTGAACGTCCTGGCCTGATGCTGGGTATCGTTGGCGGCTTTATTGCAGCTTCCGGTGGCAGCGGTTTCTTTGGTGCATTGTTTGCAGGTTTTATCGGTGGTTATCTGATTCTGGCTTTGAGAAAATTGTTCAGCGGTCTGCCTGATGCGCTGGAAGGCTTGAAACCTATTCTGCTGTATCCTGTTATCGGTTTGCTCTTGATGGGCGTCATTATGACTTATATCATTAATCCGCCTACTGCAGCCTTCAACACTTGGATTGCTGCAACTTTGGCAGGTATGAGTACTACTAGTAAAATTTTCATGGGCTTTGTTTTGGGCGGTATGATGTCTATTGACTTTGGTGGTCCTTTAAATAAAGCAGCTTATGTATTTGGTACTGCTTCTTTAGCAGCTGCTGATGGTAGTGCTGTAAGTAGTGCTATTATGGCTTCTGTTATGATTGGTGGTATGGTTCCGCCTCTGGCAATTGCTCTTTGTACCTTACTCTTCAAAAATAAATTTACTGCTAAAGAACGTCAATCCGGCGTAACTAACTTTATTATGGGTCTGTCCTTCATTACTGAAGGTGCTATTCCTTTCGCTGCCAGTGATCCGCTGCGCGTAATTCCTTGCTGCGCATTCGGTAGTGCTGTTGCAGGTGCTCTTTCTCAATACTTCGGCTGCAGCGTTCCTGCTCCCCATGGCGGCATTTTCGTATTCGGTGTTGTACATAACTGGAGCATGTATTTCCTGGCTTTAGTCATCGGTAGTGTTATCGCAGCAGTTCTGCTGGGTATTCTGAAAAAAACCGTTAAGGAATAATCCGTAAAGGAGTTGTAGAATATGAAACAAT
Organism: uncultured Phascolarctobacterium sp.; assembly: GCA_900544885.1. Taxonomy (GTDB): domain Bacteria; phylum Bacillota; class Negativicutes; order Acidaminococcales; family Acidaminococcaceae; genus Phascolarctobacterium_A. The sequence goes on from UQWU01000037.1 coordinate 12,393, forward strand.
TTACTTATGTTATTACGGACCCGGCAGGTGTCCATGCTCGTCCGGCTGGCCTTTTAGTAAAAGAAGCTGCTAAATATTCTTCTGCTATTACCATTTGCAAGGGTGATAAGAAGGGTGATTTAAAGCGTATTTTTGCTGTAATGGCATTAGGTGTAAAACAAGGTGAAGCTGTTACCGTTACTTGTGATGGTGCAGATGAAGATATTGCTGCTGAAAATATAGAAGAGTTTTTCAAAGCTAATCTGTAATAGCAGAAATCTAAGGAGAATTTAGATGCTGTCTTTAAAAGGTAATGGTGTCTGTGGCGGTATCGCTATTGCACGTTTAGTGGTTTTATCCCGTCAAGATGCTGTAAAACGTTATCAAATTAATAATGCTGACGAAGAAATTGCTCGTTTTCATACTGCTAGAGAAAAGGCGATTGCTGAGCAGGCACGTTTAGCAGAAAAAGCTACTGCAGAAGTAGGTGAAGAAAACGCCCAGATTTTTGAAGTGCATCAAATGATGCTAGAGGATCTAGATTATATCGAATCTATTGAAAACATTATTCGTGAGCAGATGGTTAATGCCGAAGCTGCGATAGATGAAACTGCTGCTAATTTTGCTGCTATGTTTACTGCAATGGATGATGAATATATGCAGGCACGTGCTGCTGATGTCCAGGATATTTCTCAAAACGTGCTTAAATGCCTTAGTGCTGAAGCTGAATTAGATTCGGTGCAAGAAGAAAAATATATTCTGGCTGCTGATGATCTAGCTCCTAGTGAAACCATGCAAATGGATCAGAAGTTGGTGCAAGGCTTTGTTACTGCTTTAGGTAGCACTAATTCTCATACTGCTATTTTGGCACGTACAATAGGCATTCCAGCTGTAGTTAATACAGGTATGGTCTTAGGTGCAGAATATAATAATAAAATTGTTATTATTGATGGTGACAGTGGGGAAGTGTTTGTAGATCCTGATGCAAAAACACTAGCTGTCATGCAGGAAAAACTGCAACAGGATTTGGCACGTAAAGAATTATTACAATCTTTTAAGGGTAAGGAAAGTATTACGCAAGCAGGACGAAAAATAAATGTCTATGCCAATATCGGTCATACTGATGATTTAGCCGCTGTATTAGCAAATGATGCCGAAGGTATCGGTTTATTCAGAAGTGAATTCTTATATTTGGAGCGTGATGATTATCCGACTGAAGAGCAGCAATTTGAACAATATAAAAAAGTTGCTGAGGCTTTAGCTGGTAAACGCGTTATTATCCGTACTTTGGATATCGGTGCTGATAAGCAGGCTGATTATTTCCATCTACCCCCTGAAGCAAATCCGGCTTTAGGCTATCGTGCTGTCAGAATCTGTTTGAAGCAGCAAGAAATTTTCAGAACTCAGCTGCGTGCCATTTGTCGTGCCTCTGCTTATGGCAAGGTTGCAGTGATGTTTCCGATGATTATTGCTGTGGAGGAAGTACGCCAATGTAAAGAGATTTTGCAGAAGGTACAGGCAGAACTGGCACAGGAACAGATTCCCTTTGCTAAGGATATGGAAGTCGGTATTATGATTGAGACTCCTGCAGCGGCTTTGATTAGTAGTGATTTGGCTAAGGAAGTAGATTTCTTTAGTATCGGTACTAATGATTTAAGCCAATATACTTTAGCTATCGACCGCCAGAACCAAAGTCTGGACAGCTTCTTTGATAGACATCATCCTGCCGTACTGCATTTGATTAATATGAGTATTGAGAATGCTCACAGTGCCGGTATTTGGTGCGGTATTTGTGGTGAGTTGGGTGCAGATTTATCTTTGACAGAGAAATTTCTGCAAATGGGTGTCGATGAATTGTCCGTTAGTCCTAGTGCTGTATTACCGCTGCGAGCTAAAATTTGCAGTTTATAAAATTTTTTCGTAAATCTTGGAAAAAGCCTTGATTTTGGGTATTTCCAATGATATAATTAATAAGCTTGTATATATTATATATACTTCTTCTGCTCCCAGAAGGGGGCCAAAGTCCAAAGGAGGAGGTGATTTCGTGAAAGCATACGAAGTCATGTACATCGTTAAACCCGTTGAAGAGGAAGCATTTGAAGCAGTTGTTGCTAAATTTGAAAACCTCATCACTGCAAACGGTGGTAATGTAGAAAAAACCGATCGTTGGGGCAAAAAACGCCTTGCTTATGAGATTCAAGACCTGAACGAAGGTCTGTACGTTCTCGTAACCTTCCAGGCTGAACCCGCCGCTGTAAAAGAACTTGATCGTGTTATGAAAATTACCGATGAAGTACTGCGCCATATGATTATCAGAAAAGGTGAATAATCAATGAACAAGATTATTTTATTAGGCAGACTGACTAAAGATCCGGAAGTGCGCTACACTAGTACCGGTAAAGTTGTTTGTCAGTTCACTTTAGCAGTGGACAGACCTTTTGCCAATCAAGAAGGCCAAAGAGAAGCTGACTTTATCCCTGTAGTTATTTGGGGTAAACAAGCGGAAACATGCGGGAACAGTCTCAGCAAAGGTCAGCGCGCGCTTGTAGAAGGCCGCCTGCAGATCCGCAGCTATGATGGTAAAGACGGCGTAAAACGCTGGATAACCGAGGTTATTGCTGATCGCTTCGAGTTCATCGAACGTAAAGGTGATTTCCAAGGCAGCCATAATAGTGCACCGGCACATTCTAATGCACCTGCACAAAAAGGTGGCATGGAATCTTTCGGTAATGCGGTTCCCTTTGATGAAGAAATCCCATTCTAAAAAAAGGGAGGTTATGTAATGAAACGTGAAAGAGGCAGAAGACCCAGAAGAAAAGTTTGCAGCTTCTGTGTTGATAAAGTTGAAGAAATCGATTATAAGGATGTAGCAAAACTGCGCCGTTATGTTACTGAACGCGGTAAAATTTTACCTCGTCGTATCTCCGGCACCTGTGCTAAACATCAACGTCAACTGACTGTAGCAATCAAACGCGCTCGTTGCGTTGCTTTGTTGCCGTTCACCTGCGAATAATTCGCAAGACGGTTAAGACGAAAACTGAACCCCGTAACTATGGTTGCGGGGTTTTTGTTTTTCACAAATAATTCTTGAGCAAGGAGAGCTTTGCTTTTGCCTAAATATTATTGAACGTGGTATAATAAGCGTATATATTGTACACATGAGGTGATGGATATGAAAAAATCCGTATTATTACTGATATTAACTTTCGTTTTTACCATGCTTTGTGCGACAACTTCTCTGGCTTATCAGCCTGGTCAACGCACTTTCCAATTATTGGGACAAACATTGAACAGCGATAAACATCCTGTGCATTTAGTTGTTACCCAGACTATTGATATGAGTGAGGTTTTAACTCCTGAAGTTTATGCTAAGCTGCCTGAAGCACAGAAAAAACGCATTAACCGTACCGAATATAATGAAGCTCATGGCATTAATGCGGAACGCATTACTACCTGTGATGGCGAGGGTAAGGTACTGAAGGATAATGTTAGCTTTGTAAAAGGCGGTTATTGGTACAGCATTGACTATGTAAACAAAACCTACGACCGTCTGCCGGAGCTGCCTGGTATGAGCGTGGCTTTTGCAGAGACTTTAGTAAGCTGGTTCGGCAATCGTCCTGAAGCAGGCAATGACATCAATACAGGCTATGATTATGATAAAGTTACGAAAGGCGACAATGAATTATTCTTTTACTTCGAAAAAGGCGGCGAAACCTGGAAGGGTTATGAAACTAGTTATCTGCCGCGTTTTGATGTTGTAGAAGTTTCTGCAGAAGTAGATGAAGCAAAAGCATTTGCTCTGCCTCCAGCAGATTTCAAACAAGTTCCCGACACAGCTATGCGTAATTTTGCTAATAAGTTGATGGCCAAAAGATAAATATTGAGGAGAGATAATTGTGAGTACAAATTTAGAAGTTGGTATTGTAGGTTTACCTAATGTTGGTAAAAGCACCTTGTTTAATGCTATTACCAAAGCAGGTGCAGAAGCGGCAAACTATCCCTTCTGTACTATTGAACCGAATGTTGGCGTAGTTGATGTTCCTGATAAACGTCTGGACGTCCTGAGCGAAATGTTTCACTCCAAAAAGGTAGTACCTGCTGCTATGCGTTTCGTTGATATTGCAGGCTTGGTAAAGGGCGCCTCTAAAGGTGAAGGCTTGGGCAATAAATTCTTATCCCATATCCGTGAAGTTGATGCTGTAGCTCAAGTTGTACGTTGCTTCGAAGATGGTAATATTACCCACGTAGAAGGCAGCATTGATCCTTTGCGTGATATTGAAATCATCAATACTGAATTATGTTTAGCTGATATGGAAACTGTAGAAAAACGCCAAGAGCGTTTAGTGAAATTGGCTAAGACAGGTGATAAAAAAGTTAAACTGGAACAAGCTGTTATGGAAAAAGTAATGGCAGGTTTAACCGAAGCTGTTCCTGCACGTCGTTTAGGCTTAAATGAAGAAGAACAAGAATTTTTAGGCGAGCTGCATCTTTTGACTATGAAGCCGGTATTATATGTAACTAACGTTGCTGAAAGCGAAGTAGCAGATCCTTCTGGTAATAAACATGTACAAGCAGTTGAAAAATATGCTGCTGAAGAAGGTGCAGAAGTTATTGTTGTTTCTGCTAAAATGGAAAGTGAAATTGCTGAGCTGCCTGATGACGAAGCTGCAGAATTTTTGGCAATGGCAGGTCTGGAAGAAACTGGTCTGGATCGTTTGATTAAAGCAGGTTTTAAATTGTTAGGCTTGATGACTTTCTTAACTGCCGGTGAAATTGAATCCCGTGCATGGACTATTAAGCAAAATACCAAAGCTCCTCAAGCTGCCGGTAAAATCCATACCGACTTTGAACGTGGCTTTATCCGTGCTGAAATCGTTTCTTATGACGATCTTGTTGCTTGCGGTAGTAAAGCTGCTGCTCGTGAAAAAGGTTTAGTACGTCTTGAAGGTAAAGATTACGTTATGCAAGACGGTGACGTAGTAGAATTCAGATTCAACGTATAATATTTTTACAAAAGCTGTACAAAACGGCATTAGCTGTTTTGTACAGCTTTTTTTGTAACAAGCATAACATTTTCCTTATGGGGGGGACTGTTGTTTAAAAAATCTTGCTATGAAGTGGTAAACTTATTTTAGACACAGAGGGGGTATTTTTTGTACAGATAATATATAATGGAATACACCAATATATATATCACT
>UQWU01000038.1 GCA_900544885.1 uncultured Phascolarctobacterium sp.
AATTAAAATGTCTAGCCAACTGGCGGAGAGAATAACGTACAGATTTATTGGATAATATCCCTTGTAATTCTCTGCGGTCACCATAAGAAAAATGTTTACCTTTTATGTGTTTTGTGGTATCTTGAGTATAGTCCATTGTGATTGCCTCCTTGTAAGTTTTGTGTAGCAGCTTAATTTTAACATGAAGAGGTCACAATGGACTATTTTTATTCTGTTTTCAAGGTGTGCAATTTCATTTTACAATGAACCTTTTTTATCCTTATAAACCTTGCTCGTGATATTCAGCTTCTTTAAAGCCTACCAATACATGACCGTTGGGCAAAACTAAAATCGGACGCTTTACTAACATACCATCAGTAGAAAGTAATTCTAATTGCTCATCTTCACCCATTGTTTTCAGCTTATCCTTCAGACCAAGTTCTTTATAAAGCGTACCACTAGTATTAAACCATCTTTTCAGCGGTAAGGCACTAGCTCGATACCAAGTCTGTAATTCTGCCAAAGAAGGCTTGTCTTCTTTAATATCACGTTTTTCTAAAGTAACGTTTTTACTTTGCAGATATTTTTCTGCTTTTTTACATGTACCACATTTAGCATAGCAAACAAATAACATCTTATCACCTCATGTTTATTTTTGCTGTAACTGCTTTTCTAAATAATCAACTGCTGCACGCATCTGTAAATCATATGTTGCATCCTCAGGCAGCTCGACAATCTCATCAGGAATAATACCAATATTATGGATGGATACACCTGACGGAGTATAATATTTAGCCACAGTAATTTTTACTGCTGTTTTGTTATCAATACCGAAAACGCCTTGGACACTTCCCTTGCCGAAAGTTTTTACACCAAAAAGCTTACCTGCTTTAGTATCTTTAATAGCACCGGAAACAATTTCTGCTGCACTAGCAGTACCATGATCTACTAAGACTGCCAAAGGACAAGGAGTTTTCTCCAACCCGGAATTATGAACATACTTAGTACCGTCTTTATAAACTACGGATACAATAGGTCCTTTAGGTACCAAAGCTCCCGCTACAGAAACACCGGCATCTAATATACCACCTGGATTACCACGTAAATCTAAAATCAGCGCCTGCATTCCCTGCTTTTGCAGCTTCTGCATTTCCTTTTGGAAATCAGCAGCAGTATTTTCGTTAAAGACTGCTATGCGAATATAGCCAATCTTATTACCTTCCAACATACTACCACCTACAGAAGGTGTTTTGATTTCCTTACGTACTACTTCAACCTCTCGGATTTTTCCATCTTTATCTTTTAAGCTTAGCTTAACAGTAGTATCAATATGTCCACGAATTTTATTGGCAATCTGCTCCATATTCATAGATGCAGTATCCTGTCCGTCAACGGCAGTAATAATATCACCGCTTTTAATGCCTGCTTGAGCACCAGGAGTATCAGGTAGTGCTGCAACAACTATATAATCATCACCGCGCTTACCAAATACGATACCAATACCACCAAAGGTACCCTCTGTCATCTCGCTTAACGCTTGAAAATCCTTTTGATTTAAATAAACAGTATACGGATCTCCTGTAGCTTCTACCATCCCCTTAATAGCACCATCAAATAACTGATGAGAATTTAACTCACCATTATAATTGCTTTTCACCAAGCTCATGGTTCGAAGAAAACGGATAGGGTCACCAAAACTTCCGGTTATACCTTTCAGCCAGATGCCTTCTGCCGCAAAAATTGCTAACGCTGTAGCAACAGCTGTTCCAAGACAGTATCTCAGCAGCAGCTTCTTTTTATATTTTAACACCTTGCTTGCCTCCGTTTAAAAATCAAGGTAAATAATTCAACGGTTCAGTTACTTCGCCGTGCAGACGCACTTCAAAGTGACAGTGGGGTCCTGTTGAATAACCGGTACTGCCTGCATAAGCAACTACCGTACCTTTATTAACAAATTGTCCTTCACCGACATTCAAGGACTGATTATGAGCATACAAACTTACTAAACCGCCACCATGGTCTATCATAACGCAATTACCATAACCACCTAACCAGCCACTATAAATAACAGTACCGGAATCAGCCGCATGAATAGGAGTACCATAATCAACAGCAATATCCATACCGCTATGATACTTAGTTGTACCAAAAATCGGATGTGTACGCCAACCATAATACGAGGTTATCTCACCGTTACACGGCCACATAAATCTACCTGTACCGCCGGCAGAAGGAGCTGAACTGCTGCTTTCCATATTACGTAACATGGAAGCAATATTTTCAGAAAGAGCAAGTAGTCTTTCATACTCACTTTGACTCTGCTGTTCTTCTTCCTGTGCCTTATATAACACTTGTGCACGTTGTTCACGTAACTTCTGTACTTTAGCTTTTTTATCATTCAGTACCTTTTGGGTGGTCTGAATTTCTTTCATCTGTGCATCAAGCTGTTCCTGACGTGACTTAATTTCTGCCGCATCTTTTTTCAGCTGATCCAACATCGCCAAATCACTACTGATGATTTTCTGTAATAAATACATACGGGACGAAAAATCGCTAAAGTCTTTTGCCCCTAATAATACATCCAAATAGTTTACCTGACCATTGATATAAATATCACGCAAACGTGTACGATAAATTTGCATACGTCTAGCTACATCAGCCTTTTTTTGTTCTAATTTAGCTTGATTATCATTAATCTGCGCCTGTAATGTATTGCTTTTCTTTTCTAAAGCATTGGCCTGTGCTTGCAATTCATTGAGGTCACTTACAACCTCCTGTAAATCTGCACTAGCCGCATCAGCCTTTTGCCGTGCTTGCTCTTTACGCTGCTGCATTTCCTGCATTTGCGCCTGTACATTGTTTAATTCAGCCTGCTTATCTGAAACAGCATCAGCAAAGCCAAAAGACATATATAACGGAGTCATTGCCATAAAAGCAGCCAGCGCACAATATGCTATTTTCTTTCTCAGCATTGCCAGCCCCTCCATTAGACACGTAAAAATTTACGCAGAGAAATGTAGCTACCTAAAGCACCAATACCTGTACCGATTACTAATAAAAACAGTGTTACATAGCCTAATAGCGGAGAAGTTGGTAACAGAGGTAAAAACGCCAGAGTAGCATGAATACGCTCTAACAGCGCAGAATATATGCTATTAATAAACACAGAAGCAATAACAGCACCAAAGAAACCTAATGTCATACCCTCCAATAAAAACGGCCAACGTATAAACCAATCCGTAGCACCGACATACTTCATGATAACAACCTCTTTACGGCGGGCAAAGACCGTCAGACGAATGGTATTGCTGATAATAAACAAGGTTGCCATAGCCAAGAACACTACAAGCACAATACCTCCAAAGCGCAATATTTTCGTCAATTGGAATAAATGCTCTACTACTTCTTGACCAAACTTAGCAGTTTCCACTTTAGGAATTTGACCGATAACAGGAGTTATGGCTTTAATACGTTCCGGAGAATCAACCTGTACTTCAAAAGAATTGGGAAAGGGATTATCCTTACCCAAACTGTCCAACAGTTGATGCTGATCTCCTAAACGCTCTTTAAAACGAGCTAAAGCCTGCTCCTTATTAACTTCTTTTACTTGAACAACACCAGACATCTTTTGCAGTTTAGCTTTAGTAGCCTTCAACTCTGCATCGCTAGCACTGTCCTGCATATAAACAGATACTTGAACCTGACTTTCCAAATACTGTGCTAGGTTATTAGTATTAAGAAAAATTAACAAGAACATCCCCAAAACTAATAAGGATACGGCAACAGTAGAAATAGAAGCAAAACTCATAAATCCATTACGTCTAATAGATTTATATGTTTCTTTAACAAAGTATTCCTTAGTACTAAAGCTCATAACCGTATACCCCGTTAGCCTCGTCACGGACAATGCGTCCGCTTTCGATAGCAATAACACGCTTGCCCATTGCATCAACTACTTCTTTATCATGAGTAGCCATGACAATAGTTGTACCTGTAGCATTAATTTCCTTAAAAATTTCCATAATATCCCAGCTTGTATCCGGGTCCAAATTACCTGTCGGTTCATCGGCAATTACCAACAACGGATCATTGACAATAGCTCTGGCAATAGCAATACGTTGTTGCTCGCCACCACTTAATTCGTTAGGATAAGCATTAGCACGATGTCTTAACCCAACTAAGTCTAAAACATTTAAAACACGTCTTTTGATTTTGCGATGTGGTGTTTCAATAACCTGCATTGCAAAAGCTACATTTTCATAAACAGTACGATCAGGCAGTAAACGATAATCCTGAAAAATAATACCTAATTGACGTCGCATATATGGTATTTCTTTAGGAGTCAACTCTAGAATATCTACGCCATTAACAAAAATGCTGCCCGTAGTAGGTAAAACCTCACGGAACAGCATCTTGATAAAGGTAGATTTTCCGGCACCGCTTGGTCCTACGACAAAGACAAATTCACCCGGCTCTATATGTACATTGATATCTTGCAAAGCGACATTACCGCCGGGATACACTTTGCTGACATCTGTCATCCTCAGCACTACCTTTAATCTCCTCTCTGCAATTAATTAACGTTTTAGCAGTTCAAAAGCCTCTTTAGAATTAAGTAATGCTTTTACCCGCAATTTTTCTAATAAATCTTTACTATTTTGCGATACCTTAAGTGCTTGCTTTACTGCTGTTAAAATCTGTTTTTCCTGCAGATTAGTAACATTACCGGCACTAACACCATCAATGTCTTTAACAAAACCATCAATTTTAGGGTCATAGGAAACAGCTACAAAGGGTAGCTCCATAACCGCAGCAAAAATCAATGCATGTAGGCGCATACCGATTAATAAATTAAAATTGCCCATCAAGGATAAAAACTGCTCTGTATCACAATTAGTCGCCAAAATAGTACTAGAAGATTTGCGTACCATAAAATGCTGTAAACGTTCGCAGGCTTCCATATCCACCGGATACTGCAACGGTAAAAGCACGATATGTGCATCATAACGTTTTACTAACGCATCAACAGCTTTAGCTAGCTCCAATAAATAACTATCATCATCCTGCCATTTACGTACAGAAACAGCTATCAGCATTTTTTCTTGCGGGACGTGAAATCTTTCCAGCAATTCTTTCCCCTGACGTATATCCTCCTGCGGTAAAGTCAAAACAGCATCAGCAGTGAGCTGTACCTTTTCAGCAGGAATACCTATACGACGTAATTCATACAAGGAATCCTGGTCACGAACAGTAATTAAATCAACGTGACTGCAAATAAGTTTAGTTAATCTGCGTAAAATTCCACTGTGAATAGGTCCGATGCCTTGAGCAAATAGCATTACCTTCTTTTTCAAGATAATACCCAAAGCAATTATGGACAGGTAATAAAGCAAACTACGTTTACTAGTAACATCCTGCAGAAGACTGCCGCCGCCACTCAGTAGCAGCTCGCAGTCATACAGGGATTTAAATATTTCTAATGGATTAAAACGGTAAATAGATGATACTCTGTGTTTAGCTGCAGTTGCTTCAGGATTACCTGAAAGCACTGTTAAATCTACAGATTTTTCTGTACTGCGCAAAGCTTTTATGATCGCGGTCAGCATAGCTTCATCTCCGGCATTGGCAAATCCATAGTATCCGGAAATCACGATCTTGCTCATTGCTCCAAGTATCTCCTTTTTACACTCTCAAATAACGGTATCAACAGCCAAACAGCAACAACAGCAATAATACCCAATGCAGCACCGGATGCATAGCCATCGAGAGCACGAATAAAGCTCATGATAACGGGAGTACGCATATGACAGAAGGTTTGTACCAAACTGCCTTGGCCGATTACAGCACCACATACCAAAACGAATTGCCACCAACGCGGTGCACATCTATAAACAGCAAGTACTGTTAAGAAAAATGCAGGATGTCCGATCATAAATTCCTTTTGACGTGGACGTGCATACATCAGCTGTTCTAATAACGCACGCATTTTCAACTCAATAGCCGGTACAGGCACACCGCCGGTATGACCGCTGCGACCTACAAAATAGAAGGCTACAAACAATAATACCAAAATAATAAATACATGCTTAAAAGTCAAGCCTGTATCCAGCAGACCATTTAAACGTACTAATAAATTTTTAACGCCTTTGCCAACAACGTCTAACAAGTCATAGCGTTTAATATACAAAATAGCAGTAAAGATTACCGGTAGCATAAAGGTTACTTTTACACCACGGTAAATATCAATTTCTAACAGGAAACGACTATCGGCCAAAATAGCAGACAGGAAGGATGCACCAATTAAAGATAGAGCAATAGCTAACGCCAATTGCCACAATGCTTTCCAGATGATTGGCAAAAGTCCCATTTTTTTACCTTTATTCTGATCCCAGATACAGAAAATAGTGTTCATAGATAAAACTGGGAAAACACTAGCCGCACCTAAAGCCAATAATTGACGCAGCAAAAGTCCGCGCCCAACCAACATAACAGCACAAACTACAACGGAGCTTAACCCCCAGATAAGTAATTGATGCTTCCCGCTGATATTAAATAACAGAGAAGCAAACAATACTATACCCGCTATAATAGCTGCTGCAATAGGAATAAAATTAATCTTATCAGGAAAATACGGAGCATAATCTCCGGTGGTTTTTTCAGATGTACTATTCAAACCTTCAAAAACACCTGCGGGACCAATTTTAAAGCCACGTGCTTCAACGCTTTCTTTAATATCCTTCACATATTTCAGGTTAGTTTGTAAAACATCCTTGCCATCTATAGGAAGCATAAACGGACGAATATAGTTTACGCGAATATTGCGTTCTTCATCAGTCAACGCCCAACGATGCAAAGCAGTATCTACGCTGATTTTCTTTTGTTCAGTAGGATCGATTACATAAGAACGGGCAGCATAGTATTTATTTTGTTCAGCTAAGCCTATAAGTCCGTCAATCTGTGCAAAACGCAACTGAGTATAATGTTCCAGCATAATGAGATTCATATCATTTTCGTCCATTTTCCGGCCTACATACTCCAGCTTATCAGGATAACCTACCGTTTCTTTGCCACACGGCATATAAGCATGAATAGGTACACCTGATTTTTTTATACGGGCAAATAAGCTGTCAATTTTATTCTTGTCGACATTAATATAATTTTGCGGACGTACGATTACTTGGAAGCCAAGCTTGTGAATACGCTGCAGGTCCTTTACAGGTAAGCCCAAAGGTGCCTGCATAATCCCCATCGGTTCATCAAATTTGTCCTCAGGAAGCATATCAGTACTGCCGACAATACGCAGGATACGCGGTTCAGCACTTACCTCGCTGACACGTTCACTGCCATAACGCAAAATCAAATCTTCTTTAATATCATCTAAAACAGCAGGATTGTTACCAGCAGCTATATAAGCAGCATGCATTTGTAACTGAGCTTGCGGCACCGCTGCAAAAACACCTTTGTCAGCACCGAGACTGGCAGCTTTAGCTAATTCGCCTCCGGTAGCACTTTGAATTTCACCTTTTTTCGTCAAACGATCCAAGGTAGTATCAAAAACCATCAAAGAGTTAATGCCTGCTTCTTTAAATTGTAATAATACCTGCTCCTCAGGTAAGCCTTCCAAAGCAGCCAGTTTTAAAAGCCCTTCATATTCCATAGCCATGGCTACAGTATTATTAGCTTCTTCAACCTTATTACGATGCCAATTAAGCAACAAAGACCAAGCTAATCCAATTAAAATCACTGCTACTAACACAGGATTATATCGGTTCTTCATTAAATTCACCTGCACTTATCCTCGCTCATCAAATTTTCTTTTGTTGGCTACGTAGATAAGCTTCAACAAAAGGCATTAAATCGCCATCCATGACAGCTTGGATATTACCGGTTTCGCATCCTGTACGATGATCCTTAACCATGGTATATGGTTGGAAAACGTAAGAACGAATCTGGCTACCCCATTCAATGTTTTGATAATCACCGGCAATATCGCTTACCAGAGCATCCTGTTTAGCCTTTTCGTATTCATACAATTTAGCACGTAACATCTGTAAGCAGCGTTCACGGTTCTGAATCTGAGAACGTTGGTTTTGACATTGAACGACGATACCTGTCGGTTCATGTGTCATACGTACTGCAGAAGAAGTCTTGTTAACGTGCTGACCACCTGCACCACTGGAGCGATAGGTATCAACGCGAACTTCATCCATATTGATTTGTACATCTACAGTATCATCCAGCTCCGGCATAACATCTACAGCCGCAAAGGAAGTGTGACGACGTGCATTAGCATCGAACGGAGATATACGAACCAATCTATGTACACCCTTTTCAGATTTCAGGAAACCATAAGCATTATGACCATTAACCTGAACGGTAGCACTTTTTACACCTGCTTCATCACCTGGTTGATAATCCAGCATTTCTAAAGCAAAGCCGTTTTGTTCAGCAAAGCGGGTAAACATACGCAGCAGCATACTAGTCCAGTCCTGTGCTTCTGTACCGCCTGCACCTGCATGCAGAGTAACAATAGCATTATTAGCATCATACTCACCACTGAGCAGCATACCTAATTCCAGATGTTCCAACTCATCGCGGCATTTTTCCAACAGAGCATCCATTTCCGGAATCAGACTTTCGTCATTTTCCTCAGACGCCATTTCCTGCATGATTTCTAATTCATCAATGCCATCACTTAATTTGTGGAAGCCATCAACTTCTTCTTTTAAGGCGTTGACATCCTGTGCAGTTTTCTGTGCTTTGTCAGGATCGTCCCAAAAAGTCGGGTCCCCCATCTTATGTTCTAATTCGGCAATACGATCTTCTTTGACAGCGATGTCAAAGAGATCCCCTCATTTCTTCTAATTTTGCCTGTAAATTGGTAATTTCCGGTTTGTACTCTTCAATTAACAAAATTCCTCACAACCTTTCGTATTTAGCAATATTAGTTTATAAAAAGCCTACAATCTGCCCCCTAAAAAAGAGCAGATTGTACCGACCGGCTTATTTACTTGTGTTAATTATTTTCTTTTTTTGTTTTTAGCATGGGGTTCCGCATCCTGACGGCCATCGTCGCCTTCGGGAGTAGGATTATTAGTAGATGCGTTTTCCAGACGATCATCAACCTGCGGTTGAGTAATAACGTTAACACGATACATATAACGTACCACATCGTCTTGAATAGCATCAATCATAGCTTCAAACATATCATAAGCTTCAAATTTATATTCAACCAGAGGATCTTTTTGACCATATGCACGCAGACCTACACCTTCACGCAGCATATCCATAGCATCAAGATGTTCCATCCAGTGGTTATCTACTACTTTCAGCATAACCAGATTTTCCAGTTCACGCATTAATTCGGAACCGATGGCATCCTCACGAGCTTGATAAGTTTCGTCAGCTACCTTATGCAGATATTCTTCCAATTCTTCACGGCTCAGGTTTTGCAGATATTCAACAGTCAGCAGACCACGAGGAGCATAGAAGTCCTCAGCATAAGCAATCAATGCTTTTAAATCCCAGTCTTCAGAATAAACTTCAGGCGGAGCATACATGGCCATAGTGCGATCAACAACTTTATCAACCATCTCTTTGATATTGCCACGCAGGTTATCCTGATGCAGGATTTTCTTGCGTTGAGCATAGATTACTTCACGTTGCTGATTCATAACATCGTCATATTCCAAAACGTGTTTACGAATACTGAAGTTACGTGCTTCTACTTTCTTCTGTGCATTTTCAATAGATTTAGTTACTAAGCTATGTTCGATAGGTTCATCATCGTCCATACCAAGTTTATCCATGATACCGGCAATATTATCACTACCGAACAAACGCATCAGGTCATCCTCCAAGCTGAGGAAGAATTTAGAGGAACCAGGGTCACCTTGACGTGCACAACGACCACGCAGCTGGTTATCGATACGACGGCTTTCATGACGTTCAGTACCGATAATATGCAGACCGCCCAGTTCAGGTACGCCTTCGCCCAAAGTAATATCGGTACCACGACCTGCCATGTTTGTAGCAATAGTTACTGCACCATATTGACCTGCTTGAGAAATGATTTCTGCTTCTTTTTCATGGAATTTAGCATTCAATACATTATGAGGAATACCACGACGTTTCAGCATCGCAGACAGCTCTTCAGATTGAGCAATAGAAGTAGTACCAACCAATACCGGACGACCGGACTTATGGCACTCTTCGATTTCATTAGCAGCAGCTTTGTATTTAGCAAGACGAGTTCTGTAAATAACGTCCGGATAATCAATACGGATTAACGGTTTATTAGTAGGTACAACAACAACAGGCAAATTATAAATCTTCATAAATTCCTGTTCTTCGGTTTTGGCAGTACCAGTCATGCCGGACAGCTTGTTGTACATACGGAAATAGTTCTGGAAGGTAATAGTGGCCAAGGTTTGGCTTTCGCGTTCTACTTTTACGCCTTCCTTCGCTTCAATAGCTTGATGCAGACCTTCAGAGAAGCGTCTACCAAACATCAGACGACCGGTAAATTCATCGACGATAATTACTTGACCATCTTTTACTACATAATCACGGTCACGATGCATTAAAGCCTTAGCCTTCAAAGCACACATGATTTGGTGAGAATAGTCAACACCATGTTCATTATCATACAAGTTTTCAATGCCCAGCATTTTTTCTGCTTTAGCAATACCTTTTTCAGTAGGTGCAACTTGTTTTTGTTTTTCATCAACAGTATAGTCTTCGCCTTCAACCATTTTAGCAACAACAGCTGCTAGAACCTTATATAGGTCTGTAGATTTTTCACCTGGACCGGAAATAATAAGCGGTGTACGGGCTTCGTCGATTAAGATACTATCAACTTCGTCGACGATACAATAATTAAGTTCACGTTGAACCATATTGCTTTCATCAGTTACCATGTTATCACGCAGGTAGTCAAAACCGAATTCGTTATTGGTGCCATAGGTAACATCCGCAGCATAAGCAGCCTTACGTGCTGGGAAGTCCATATCATGTACAATCAAACCAACGGACAAACCCAAGAATTTATAAATGCGTCCCATATCCTCGCTGTCACGACGAGCAAGGTAATCGTTGACGGTAACAACGTGAACACCTTTACCAGTTAAAGCATTCAAATAAACAGGCAGAGTAGCTACCAAGGTTTTACCTTCACCGGTACGCATTTCGGCAATTTTACCACGATGCAAAACTACGCCGCCGATCATTTGTACATCATAATGACGCATGCCTGCAACACGTTTAGAAGCTTCACGTACAACAGCAAATGCTTCCGGCAGAATATCATCTAAGGTTTCACCCTTTTGCAGACGTACTTTAAATTCAGCAGTTTTAGCGGCCAAATTAGCAGAGCTCAAGCTCTGCATATCCTTTTCTAAGCTATTGATCTTATCTACAATAACACGAATGTTCTTAATTTCTTTCTCATTAGGATCGCCAAAAATTTTCTTTAAAATGCTTTCGAGCAACACAATCACTCCTTAATTTTATGTACAATAAAAACTATACACTTAATTTTAAATTATAGCAGAAAGATTATTAAAAAGCAAAAAAGTGCAGAAATTTTACTACCCATTTTTGTGAAGTTTACGTAAAGAAATAGCAAAATAAAATATCAGAAATTATGCATATAAACAAGCAACAAAAAACGGCAGGTTTCCAAAGAAACCTGCCGTTTTAACCAGTTTGTACGTGCTGTTAAAAACCTTATTTTAATTCAGGACTCAGCAGACCATATTTGCCATCCTTACGACGATATACAACATTAGTGCTACCCAAATCAGGATCGAAGAATACGAAGAAATCATGGTTCAACAAATTCATTTGCAGAATAGCTTCTTCTGGAGTCATCGGATGCATAGTAAAATGTTTATTTTTGATAATCTGGAATTCACCATCTTCCGTTACACCTTCAGCCGGAGTAACCGGAGTAGGATCTGCAAAGTTAGCATATTTTCTCTTCATCAGACGAGTTTTATATTTATGAATTTGTCTTTCAATCTTCTCAACAACTAAATCAATGGAGGAATACATGTCCTTCGTAGTTTCTTGTGCTCTCAGCAGAATTCCGCTTGCGG
The DNA here is from genome assembly GCA_900544885.1 of uncultured Phascolarctobacterium sp. Taxonomy (GTDB): domain Bacteria; phylum Bacillota; class Negativicutes; order Acidaminococcales; family Acidaminococcaceae; genus Phascolarctobacterium_A. The sequence continues at coordinate 12,078 of UQWU01000038.1, forward strand.
GCACGGTAATCTCAACGATATGATTACCTTTTTCAACCTTCAGTACTGCAGAAATATCACCAACAGCCTTAAACTGCTTAGTAACCTTAGCAACCTTTTTCTCCACATATTCTCTTAATGCGGGAGTTACTTCAATGTTTCTGCCTTTTACGTTTACGCTCATAATTCATGCCTCCTTTGGTAATTCATTACAATCATGTGAGTGCAACGTTACCACTTTTTACAAGGGCTTCGGTCTTCATCCCTTTGCTTATATATTTCGCTATATAGGTTTGAATTCCTGCAAAAATTATCATAAACGCAAAATTATTTTTGAAAATCCTATAAAAGTGTTACATTTTTACAAGATTAAAGTACTTTAGATAAGAAGCTCTTAGTACGCTCACCTTTAGCATTATTGAAGATTTCATCAGGAGTACCTTGCTCTTGAATAACACCATCATCAACAAATACTACTCTGTCACCAACTTCACGAGCGAAACCCATTTCATGAGTTACAACAGCCATAGTCATGCCTTCATTAGCGAGTTCCTTCATAACATCCAGAACCTCATTAACCATTTCCGGATCCAGTGCAGAAGTCGGTTCATCAAACAATAATGCTTTCGGTTTCATGCACAGAGCACGAGCGATAGCCACACGTTGCTGCTGACCACCGGATAATTGTTCCGGATAGCTTTTAGCTTTATCAGACAGACCAACTTTAGCCAAATACAGTTTAGCAGTTTTTTCGGCTTCTTCATGAGAAATTCCACGAACCTTCATCGGTGCCAACATCAAATTTTCCAAAACAGTCATATGCGGAAAAAGATTGAAACGTTGGAATACCATACCAACTTCTTTACGAATTTCGTTGATATTAGCTTCGCCTGTCAGAGGAATACCATCGATAACAATACTGCCTCCTGTGGGTTCTTCTAAATAGTTGATGCAACGCAGTAAAGTACTTTTACCGCTGCCGGAAGGACCGATGATAACCACTACTTCTTTTTCATCGATAGTAAGATCTACGCCTTTTAAAACCTGCAGATCACCGAAGCTTTTCTGCAAATTGGTAATTTTAATCATTTCTTTACTCATTTTTTATCATACCTCTTCTCAAGATAACCTACCAAACGTGCAACTGCAAAGGTCATAACCAAATAGATAATAGCTACTGCCATCCAAATTTCAAAGGATGCATAAGTACGTGCGATAATCAATTGGCCACGACGAGTCAGCTCTTCAAAGCCGATTACAGATACCAAGGAGGAATCTTTCAGCATTGCGATAAATTCGTTGCCCAAAGGAGGAATGATGCGTTTAAATGCTTGCGGCATAATAATATAACGCATAGTTTGTGCCCAGGACATACCCAAGCTACGACCGGCTTCCATTTGACCTTTATCAATGGATTGGATGCCTGCGCGAATAATCTCGGCAACATACGCACCACTATTAATAGAACAAGCGGAAATTGCGGCAAAGAAAGGATCTACACGATTACCTGTAATACCAGGTAAAGCAAAGTATACCAAGAAGATTTGTACCAAAAGCGGAGTACCACGAATAAAATCAACATATACGTTAGCTAAATAACGCAGAGGCTTAATAGTACAAAGACGTGCAATACCTATCATACTGCCGATTAAAAGACCAAAAGTTACACTGATTGCTGTAATTTCTACCGTAATACCAGCACCAGCCAGTAATAACGGGAAAGAATCAGCCATTAATTCAAAGTTAAAATCCATGTTCTTAAAATCCCTTCTTTCATAAAGTCAGTAACAGCTATGCACGCTTTAAACTGGTTGTAAAGTTCTTTTTGCGAAAAATTATTCAGCTGTACCAAACCATTTCTGATGAATTTTGGCAAATTCACCATTTTTCTTTAATTCTGCCATAGCTTTATTTATATCTTCAGCTAATTTGCTATCTTTTTTAACAGCGATACCATATTGGCCATCTTTCATCTTTTCACCAACAAGCTTAGCAAACTTGTTTCCTCCTTTAGCCAAATAATATTCAGCGACCGGAATATCACCAATTAATGCATCAACGCCACCATTTTTTAATTCTAAAGCAGCTTCATCTTGAGTATTGAAAGTTTTAACAACTGCGCCTTCTATTTCTCTTGCTTTCAATTCACTAGTAGTACCAATTTGAGCAGCAATACATTTACCTTTTAAATCATCGATATTATTAATGTCATTATTATCTTTCTTAACCATAATGACTAATCCAGAAGTATAGTACGGTTCAGAAAAAGTAACAACTTTTTTACGCTCTTCAGTAATGTTCATGCCTGCAATAGCCACATCAATATTACCTGTATTCAAAGCCGGAATTAAAGCATCAAAACCCATAGCAACAAATTCTACTTTTTTGCCCATTTGTTTACCAATGGCTTCCATTAATTCAATATCAAAGCCAGTATAACCCTGATTTCCTTCTTTAGGAAACTCAAACGGTGCAAAAATAGGCTCTGTGCCAACACGCAATACGTTATTGCCAGTAGCAGCTGTTTTTTCAGCAGATCCGTCACAGCCTGATAACACCATGCTGCATACCAATAAAATCATTGACAGAAACAATAAACCTTTTTTCATTTGTCTTTCCCCCTAAAAAAATAAAATAAATATATAATGTTGAAACTCTTTTTCTTTTTTATTTTTTATTTCGAGTTTCAATAAAAACGGAGCACTTGCGATTCTACACCACATTGTGCTCCGTTAAGAACCGACGTTATTATTTCTTTACTTCACCAAACCAGGTTTTGTAAATTTTGTCGTATTCGCCATTTTTCTTCAGCTCAGCTAATGCTTTGTTGATTTCAGCAGCTAATTTATCATTACCTTTTTTTACAGCCAAGCCATATTTTTCAGCTTCCATAATTTCACCAACAGTCATAGCACTTTCATTACCACCTTGAGCTAAGTAGTAACCAACAACCGGGCTATCATTGATAACAGCGTCAACGCCTTTATTTTTCAGTTCCATAGCAGCTTCAGTATTAGTATTGAAAGCAGTTACGGTAGCACCTTTTACAGTTCTAGCTTTATTTTCACCAGTAGTACCGATTTGAGCAGCAATACGTTTACCTTCCAAATCTTTAATGCTCTTTACTTCTTTGTTATCTTTGTTAACCATAACAATCAAACCAGAAGTATAGTACGGATCAGTAAAGGTTACTGCTTTTTTACGTTCATCAGTGATGCTCATACCAGCTGCAACAACATCAACATTGCCAGCATTCAAAGCAGGAATTAAAGCATCAAAACCCATATTTACAATTTCAACTTTATAGCCCATTTGTTTGCCGATAGCACGAGCTAAATCCATATCAAAACCGTCATAATCTTTGCTACCTTCTTTTTGGAATTCAAACGGAGCAAAAGTCGGTTCAGTTGCTACGCGCAATACTTTTTCACCGTCAGCCTTTTTTTCTCCACCGCCACAGCCAGCAGTCAACATTGCAACAGCTGCAATAATAGTCATCATCAAAACCAATAATTTTTTCATCATTAATACCCCTTTCTTAATTCAACAGAACTCAAATTCATTTGATGGAATAATTATACATCCACTTTCCCGATTTGTAAAGTATTTTTATAACTTTTTTTGTATAAAAATAAGTACAACTCAGCTGACCTGGTTTTCGCCCCCACACTCGCCTGCTGGAGGGTTCGCTCCTAAGACTCTGCTCCCCACTACTACCTCTCTCGCCTCAATTTTTATGCGGCAGGACTTACTTCTAAGCTGCACCGTGCTCACAGTAATTTTTACTGCTTACGTGGATCGTTTTGCCTGCAACTGGCATCGACTTTCAACCACAGACCTGAGTTGTACTAAACTATTATATGACGCTCTTCATTTTTTTGCAATATATAAGCAGGTTTATACTTTAATAATTTAACAAAAAGTGTTATACTGTCATTACTAAAATATTGTTACGTTAATCAAAATCATTTATGTAAGGATTCGGGCTCATGATTGCTATACCACAATGCTTAGACTTCGCAGATGCGCGTCGGACAAAAGAAATCTGCGATTTCTATTTAAAAATGTTGGAAATTAAAAATCGTGAAATATATCTGCATAGTCAGCAGGTGGCTAATTATGCAGTCAGCACCGCTGCTAAGATTGGTCTGCCAGCCTCTGAGGTTTCGCAGATTAAAACAGCGGCTCTTTTGCATGACATAGGTCAATTGGCAGTACCTAATATTATCTTAGCTAAACTACCTTTCCTGTCTACACGTGAAAATGCTATCTATAAGCGTCATTGTATAGCCGGTGCCAGTATGCTGGAAAATATGCCTGAATTTACCTATGTAATTGATATCATACGCTGTCATCACGAAAAATGGGACGGCACTGGCTATCCCAAACGTTTAAAAGGACAAAACATTCCTATTGGTGCCCGTATTATTGCTGTCGCAAATTACTATGACCGTAACCTTAATCCCTGTACCCAGCATTGGCAGAAAACGCATGCTGATGCTATTATCGAATTACAAAACAAAGCAGGTCTTGATTTTGACCCTGCTATTGTAAAAGCATTTATTGAATCCGTTATACCCCAACCCGATAAACTAGATAAGAAAAAATAAGCACTTTCTTCGTTAATAAATAATAATGAAGAAAGTGCTTTTATTTTTTGCAACAAATTCATCAATAGATTGCAATAACAAGTTGAACATTTTTTCTAACACTCTCTTATACCGCGTAAATAAAAGCTAAAGCCTGTTTACATACCAATTCTGCAGAATAGCATTTTTAAATTCGTCAGTTCGTTGTATAATCAAGTTGAAGAAAATTTAAAATTTAAATTACAAATAGAAGGCATACAAATTTTATATCACACTGCATAAATCGTATCAAGTTTATACTTGATTAAGCAGAAAACGAAGAAATATCATATATAGAAGAAAATCTTTGAGGATTTTGGAACAAAGACGAATCAAAATTTCAAGTAAAAATGGAGGAATTATAATGCGTAACAGAATTGTTATGTCTTCAAAAAATATTTTCCCCATGCAAGTTTTTAAGATGGGCAACACAAAGAAAGAGAAAACTAAAATGTTTATACTGTAAATATAAAGAAGAATACAATTCTCCGCCTGCAATGCTTTCTGGAGAAACTCTCGATGATTATTCATTTATAATTCCTCAAAATTGTCCGATTGAAAAAATAAAATATATAGACATAGACAGTCTTGGTGGCTGTTGTAATAAAGAACATTATGCTTTGTTTTTAAAAGCTTTAGAAGAAAATAAAAAAAGAATAGACGCTTTAATAGAAAAAATAACCAGTAATCAAAAATAGAATTTCCTAAATTGCAATAAGAAATTGCACACTTTTTAAAAATCAAGTTGCATAAATCTTATCAAGCTCATTCTCGAATAGATCATCAGGTGATTTGTATCCG
>UQWU01000039.1 GCA_900544885.1 uncultured Phascolarctobacterium sp.
ATATTTTTTATATTTTTGTTCTATATTCATTTCACACCTCAATAATTAAGCGGCATTACAGGATATGTATGTCCTGGTTTATATTCCAAATCTAAATATTCTGTTACCCATTTTTTGAACACTGCTTCTGGATGTAAATCTGGTAAATATTCAGGATAAAGATATTTTGCTACATACAATACTCCTATTATTTTTGAAGCACCACAATGCGAGAAATAAGAAAGTTGAAAAATATCGTTATTCTTAATAGCTGTTATACCATCCCACCCTGGTCGTTTATATAAATCTTGTCTAATAAGCTTCTGCTCTTTTAAAGAAGGCGGTTCACAAGAATATTTCCACCGCCTATCTGACATTTTAATAATAACATCTGGATTACGTAATACTACAGCTTCGGATACAATATGTCTTTCTACTGCATCTTCCATTATATTAATGCCACCAGTATATTTTACTAAACTATAAAAATAGCTTCCAGGCATAGTAGTAGCACCAGGACCTCCACATTCAAAATAAACTTTTTTCTTTTGTTTCACTTTAGATAATTGTTTTATAACATAATTTAATTTTCCGCCAAAATAATCTACTATCTCCTTCGCTCTTTTTTCTTTTCCAAATGCTTTACCTAAAGCTTGGCAATTAACAGAAAAGTTCTCTAAATTATGCGTATCTAAAACTATGACTTTGATACCGAATTTAGAAAGTTTTTCTTGAGCATCATACCAACTCCCCTTATTAGAAATAATCAGTGCATCTGGTTTTAAAGCAATGACTTTTTCATAATTAATTACTATACTTTCCCGTGAACAAATAAGTTGGTCTTTAGTAAATTTATTCTTAAACGCTGCATTATTCCATAAAATATTTTCATCAACACCAACAATTCTATCAAGACAACCTAATGCAACTATCAGCTCTGTCATATCAGTATTATATGCATTAGCTACCGCTACTTTCTGTAATGGTTTATCTAAAACTATTTTTCTTCCTATTCCATCATAAAACTCTATTTTTTGTGTAGTATCTATCATTTGTTTCATTTCAGGATGACATAAGCTTAAAGCAGTAAGGCCACATATTAATAGAAAAATTAATAAATAAGTTAATTTTTGCATTTTCATAAAATTAGTTCCTTAAAATTAAAATAGGAGAAGCTGTAGCGCTTCTCCTATTTTTAACGATATCATAAATCAAATTGAGCAGATAACATAAATGTACGAGGATTAGCCAAAGAAAGATAATTAGTACCAGATTGAGCCTGCCAATAATCTTTATCAAACAAATTATAGCACATAGCGTTAAAGGTTACAGGTACATTATTTACCTTAGTCTTATATTTTAACCCTAAATCAAATGTTAAATAAGAAGGTACTTTTAAAGCTCCATTATTAATTTCAGAACTTCCATTATAAACAGCTCTGCTAATAACAGAAAAATCGTCATCAGCATTATATTCTAATCCTAAAACACCATTCCATTTAGATGCACCGGAAATTCTATAACCATCATACTTGCCGCCAGTAGTTTTATTATGAACTGCATCTAAATACATAATACCACCCATAACATTCCATTTATCAGCTAATTTGCCATTAACAGAAGCTTCTACACCTTTGTATTCATCTTCCGCATTCTGCAAACAATACAGCTTACCATTGATTTCTTCATCCATAGTACCTGCTTGTTTAATATCAAATAAACTTAAAGAGGTCAGCAATCCTGCATTTTCATATTTAACACCAATTTCATTTTGCTTAGTTTTAGCAGGATCTAAAATAGCACCTTTATTGCCAGTATATTTATCGTTAGTAACGGCAGAACCGCCACCAAAACTTTCAGTATGGCTAGCATATAAAGAAATATTTTCAGTAGGTTTATAAATAAAACCGGCAACAGGAGAAGTACCGCTGCTTCCAAAAGAATCTTTTGCAGAGCCGTCAGATTTATATGTTTCAACAGAAGAATGTTGGTTATGTACACCAAGCATTAATTGCGCTTTACCATATTCTAATGTATCAACTAAAGCAACACCCCAATATTGATTATAACTGTTTTTAGAATAAGTATTTTTTCCTAAATCAGGTTTGAAATTATCTAAGCGGCCTTCATAGATATTACCTGCATATGCAACAGGTTTTTTACCACTACCATTCCATTGCGTGGACCAACTTTTATCTACAGAAAGTACTATATTATTTTTTACAGCACCAATATAAGTTTCGCCTTTAATACCTGCTTCCGCATAATAATTCGTTAATGCCATCGGGCCATCTCTATCAACAGATTCAAAGTCACCAGCATCATTAATTACTTTATATGGTTCACTTGCACGACCAGTAATATTTCTAAACAAATCATATCTAGAAAAACCGCCATTAACAAAAGCTGTCCATTCCTCATTTAATTTTTGCTCATGATTTAAAACAGCCATCCATCTATCTAAAGTTGCACCTTGTCCGTCATAAGCATAATTCATCTTATTGCTAGGAGCTGTAGGTAAATTTTTTACATTAGGTGTGAATTGGAACCAGCGCATAGAATTATCTAACTTAGAATAGCTATATCCACCAAACAAATTAGTTTTACTATTTTCATCATGATGATCTATATTAATAAAAACATCACGATTAGTCAGTTTTTCATTTACACCACTTAATTCTTTACCTTGGGTATTTTCCGCATTAATACGTATACCCCATTCATCATTACGGCCAAATCTTCTACTTACATCAAGTCTTTCACCAAAAGAAGAATCACCTGAAAAAGTTTGTGTATATCTAGTAATATCCTCATCACCAGCACGTTTAGTATACATATTAACTAAACCACCTGCAGATTGACGAGTAGTTGTACCATTAAAGCTCATTGCCGGTCCAGAAATAATTTCTACACGTTCAGCAAAATCAGTAGGAATTGTTGATTGAGTAAACATACCTGGAACACCATTTACATAAAGGTTATATCCGGTCATTTTTAAACCACGAATAGAAAAGTCGTTATAGAGAGTATAACTACTACTTTTTACAGAAGGAGTATTTACTAAAACACCTGTTAACTGTGCACTAGGATCATTAAAAGTTTTAATTGTTTTTTCTGAAAAACTGGTTTGAGTAAAAGGTACATCCATAACATCCTTGTTTCCTAAACGTCCCATATTACCTTCACGCGATACAAAACCGCCAGGTAAAGAATCTCTTTGTGCTTCTACTAACATAGTATCCAAGGCAAAGGTCATTGGTTCCTTAGAACTATTTTCTGCAGCATTTGCACTTACTACAAACCCTGTGCTAGCAATAGATAATAATATTGCTAATGCTAACTTTGTTTTTGCATGATTCATTAACATAACTCCCTTTATTAAATTTAATTTTTATATTTTCAATATCTTACTAAAACAATATTGAAAAATAACATAAGAATATTAAAATATTCTCTAAAATAAAATAACCTTCCTACTTAAACAGTAGAAAGGCACACTTATACTCAGTCTAAGGCGCTTTCCTGTCCATCGCAGGCATTACAGCGTTATATTCAGGCAGTTCTTCTGGCTCTGCTTCATAGCAACCCTCGCCTTCCCAGATTTTCCAGTGACATAATGAAGGTTGCTCTACATTACAGTTGCGGGACAGCATAGGCTTTAAACCTATTTATCTATTAAGTATTTATACACCTGAGTATATTTACTTTATATTGTTTATTTTTAATGATATCAATTATCGTTTAAATTATATTCTCTATGTATATTTATGTCAAGTTTTTATTTTTATAATTAGCATTAAATTTATTTGCATACAAAAAAATACCTGCTCCCAACGGAACAGGTATTTTTTGTAGAACTCTTTAGATTATTGTACGCTTTCTAAATGCTCTTCCTGCAATTCTTCATGCAGATTTGCCGGCTCATGGAGAAGTTGAATTTTTACACGTGTAATACGCATTTTATCAATTTCTTCAACCATAAATTCAGCCGCAGCAGTTTTCAGCTTCTGACCAACCTTAGGTGGATAATCAAGCTGTGCATAGACCCAACCGCCTATAGTATCGCAGTTTTCAGTATCTAGCTCCAACTCAAAATAATCATTAACATCTTCTAAAAGCATTTTACCATCAACAGAATAAGTCTTTTTACCTTTTTCTTCTACTTCTGGACGTTCTTCGTCAAATTCATCCTGAATTTCACCAACGATTTCTTCCAAAATATCTTCGACAGTAACCATACCAGCAGTACCGCCATATTCATCAATCAAGACAGCAATCTGACTACGGTGCTTTTGTAATGTTTTCAATAACTTGCTTAACGGTAAAGATTCCGGCACCAGCAGCACATCACGTGCCAATTCACGTAAATCGGGCTTTTCGCCGGAGTTTAAGACACGCAGTAAATCCTTAATGTGCAGGAAACCTATAATATGGTCTTTATCCTCCTCACAAATCGGATAACGTGTCAAGCGTTCGTCTAGAGCAGTTTTAATATTCTCCTCTAAAGAATCTTCCAGATACAGACAGATCATATCAGTACGTGGTACCATAATATCACTGGCACGTCGATCAGAAAAATCAAAAACATTATCTAGATAGGTCAGCTCTGTTTTATCAATATAACCATGCTTATGACTTTCTTCCATCAGAATACGGATTTCATCCTCATTATGCGCCTCTTCCGCTTCACTAGCAGCGTCAATACCCATACGGTGCAGAATCCAGTTCGCTATGTGGTTTAAGAACCATACAGCAGGATACATCAACTTGTCAAACATTAGCAAAGGCCATGCTACGAACAGCACGATTTGCTCAGTCTTTTGGATAGATAATGATTTAGGCACTAATTCACCCATAACAATATGTAAAGCGGTGATAACAGAAAAGCCTAAAACAAAGGCCACGGTATGCTCCATTTGCGGAGAAAGATTTAAAATTTGAAAAATAGGATGTAGGATTTGTGCCACAGTAGGCTCACCGATCCAACCTAAGCCCAGAGAAGCAATAGTAATACCCAACTGAGTTACGGACAAGAACGCATCCAGATGTTCGGTAACCTTTTTTGCATGTACAGCCTGCTTATTACCTTCTTTAATTAACGCATCAAGACGTGAAGGACGGACTTTAACGATGGAAAATTCCGAAGCCACGAAAAAACCATTCAAAAGTACTAAAAATAAAACAATTACAACGTTTAACAGGATTATAAGATAGTCCAAAAAAATCTGTTTCTTTATCAGTAGACAAAGAAAACAGGTTCACCTCCATATATAAATATATTTTCTTTATTTTACCATAGCTTTAGTAATTTTCAAAATAATATTTTATTAAAGGCTCAAAATTAATAAATATTTTACTTATCTCATTAACAGCGATAATGAACCTTTGAAAATAATTTTATATAATAAAAAAGACTTCCCACTCAAGGAAGTCTTAAATTACAATTGGTGGCGGCGCACGGATTCGAACCGCGGACACTGCGGGTATGAACCGCATGCTCTAGCCAACTGAGCTACGCCGCCAATTTGGAGCTGATGACCAGGATTGAACTGGTGACCTTATCCTTACCAAGGATACGCTCTGCCGACTGAGCTACATCAGCATATTAAGTTGGTTGCGGGGGGCGGACTTGAACCACCGACCTTCGGGTTATGAGCCCGACGAGCTACCAACTGCTCCACCCCGCGATGATAGTTGGTGGATAGGGTTGGATTCGAACCAACGAAGCGAAACGCGGCAGATTTACAGTCTGCTCCCTTTAGCCACTCGGGAACCCATCCATAGGCAACAAATATATTATAGTCGATATATGCCTATTTTGTCAACACTTTTCTTAAATTTTTTTAAATTTTTCTGCGTAAAGCTTCAAACATCACAATACCGGCAGCCATAGCTACATTTAAGGATTCTGCCCGACCGGCCATCGGTATATAAACACGCTTATCAGCAGCCTGCAGTAAGGTATCACTGACTCCATTAGCTTCATTACCCATTACGAAAGCAAGACGGCCATCTAAATCAGCCTTATACAGATTATCAGCACCATCTAAACAGGTTACTAAAAGTTCATAACCGGCATTTTTAGCATTCTTAATAAAGTCACCTTCATCAAGACCGGCAATAACAGGCAGATGGAATAAAGAACCCATGGAGGAACGCACTGTTTTCGGTGCGTAAATATCCACACAGCCTTTTAACAACACTAAGCCACCGATACCTGCTGCATCCGCAGTGCGCAGCATAGTACCTAAATTACCTGGATCGCCAATTCTGTCTAAAACCAGCAGCATTTTGCCACCTGTCAGTAGATTTTCCAAAGAATTGTTCTGCATACGACATACAGCAATAATACCTTGAGGTGTTTCGGTATCAGCAATTTTCTTCATGACATTCTCAGTGACACAGACCAATTTAATCTGCTGCTCTGCTGCTTTCTCTAGAACGCTACGGGTTCTGTCATCCTCTACAGCAGTATAAAAAATCGTTTCCACTGCAGAGTAGTTAACAGCTTCTTCAACAGTGCGTAATCCTTCTGCTAAGAACAAGCCCTTCTGCTGACGATATTTCTTTTGTTTCAATTCCGCAGCAGCCTTTACCAACGGGTTCTGTAAACCAGTTACTTCCATCAAAATTCTACTCCCATTCTCTTAACGCCTTCATGTGTACCTAAAATAATAATCTCATCCCCTGGCTGAAATACCTCATGTGCTTTCGGGTTAACCAAAGTATCCTTACCACGTTTAATAGCTACCACGTTAACATCGTAACGGCGGCGTAAATCTGCTTCAATCAAATTCTTACCGACAAATTCCAACGGGCAGGCCAAACTCATAACACTGATAGCACTGGACAATTCAATATAATCGACGATGCTGCTGGAAACTATGTTATGCGCTACACGTTCGCCCATATCCTTTTCTGCAAAAACTACTTTATCTGCACCTAATTTATTTAACATAGCTCCATGCAACTCATTCATTGCCTTGCTGACAACCATGGGCACCCCCATTTCCTTCAGCAACATAGTACACATCATATTGCCCTCTACATTACCTATGGAAACAATAGCTACATCAATATCATCAATAGTTAAAGCTTGTAGCGTTCTTCTATCAGAAGCATCACCGCAAACTACATAAGTCAAATCACCGCTTGCTTCTTCAACTACATTTTCATCGCTATCTACAGCAAAAACATCATAGCCCATATTCTGTAAGGTTTTAGCAACGCTAATACCGAATAAGCCTAAGCCTGCTACCAAAAACTGTTTACGTTTATTATCTCTCATTATCTTACCTCTTTTAACCTATTAAAACATTTTCTGTCGGATAACGCAGTTTATCAATCTTCTTATTAAAGAAAGACATACTAAAGGTCAGAATACCGATTCTGCCTACATACATAGTCATAATCAGTACAAATTTACAAATGCTATTCCATTCAGTAGTAATACCAACACCCATGCCGACAGTACCCATAGCAGAAAATACTTCAAACATAATGAACTGGAAGGGCTGATTTTTATCATCAAAGACCATCAGCAGGAAAATCGCCAGACAAATCCATAAAAAGGCCAATAAAAATACGCTGGTTGCTTTACTGATTACAGAAGGTTCTAAACGACGATGGAAAATAACTACATCCTTTTTATCTCGTAAAAGTGCCGCAGTAGAAGCTACCAACACAGCAAAGGTAGTCGTCTTGATACCACCACCGGTAGAGGTTGAGGAAGCACCAATAAACATTAAAGCCATCATCAAAAATAAAGTAGCACTGCTTAAGCTAGCAATATCAATAGTATTAAAACCGGCAGTACGTAAAGAAATAGACTGAAACAAAGAAGCCATCAGCTGATGACCTACACTCATACCACCCAAGGTAGCCTCGTTATTATGCTCTAAAAGCCAAATCATCAGACCGCCGCCGAAAACTAACGTAGTATTTACGCACAATACTAGTTTAGTATGCAAGGAAAGCTTTCTCCATTTACGATTATGCAACACATCACCGATAACAGTAAAGCCTAAGCCACCTAACATAATCAACATCATGAAGCAGAAGTTAATAACAATATCGGCTCTCATGCTGACCAAGCTGGCAAAATTACCCATCAAATCAAAGCCTGCATTACAAAAGGCTGATACAGAATGCCAATAGCCCCAGTAAAAAGCACTTAAGCCCATGCTTTCATAAAAATAAAGTGCCATAACCGTACCAAAGAAAAATTCAATACACAAAGTATATTTGACAATATTCATGGTCATACGGATAACGCCTGAAGGATCATCCTGGTTAAGTGACTCCTGAATCAAAAGCCTGTGTTTAATATCAATACGCTTGCCCATACCGACGCTCAAAAGACTAGTAATAGTCATAATACCTAAGCCGCCGATCTGAATAAGCAAAATGAGCACCGTCTGCCCGAAATACGTAAATCCTTTACCTGTATCCACAACAGCCAAACCGGTTACACAGGAAGCCGAAGTCGCTGTAAATAATGCATCAATAAAAGGCAGCCATTGCCCATTAGTATTAGATATAGGCAGCATTAATAGCAGTGTTCCCGCACCTATAAACCACGCAAATGTTAAAGCGATAAACATGCTACGTTTAAGGTTCATCAGGAAACGCAAAATTCCTTTCATAAGCCTCTATAACTCCTTTACTTGCTTTTGAACTTTTTTCAAAAGTCAAAAGCTCTCCTATTATCTTTATTATACTAAAGTATATACATGAACGTCAATTTACAATATTTACACAAAAACAATAAAGGACTGTCGTACAAACGTACAACAGTCCTTTGATTATAAATTAGAATTAGAGAGCAGCTTTAGCAACTTCTACTAATTTAGCAAAAGCGTTCGGATCGAAGATAGCCATGTCAGCCAGAACTTTACGGTTCATAGCAATGCCAGCTTTGGTCAGACCGCAGATGAAACGGCTATAGCTCATACCGTTAGCACGGGTTGCAGCGTTGATACGAGCAATCCACAGACGACGGAATTCGCGTTTTTTAGCACGACGGTCACGACGAGCATAGGACAGAGCTTTCATTACCAACTCGTTAGCTTTTCTGAATTGTTTGCTACGAGAACCATAGTAACCTTTAGCTAATTTTAAAATGTGTTTATGACGACGATGAGCAGTAACGCCCACTTTAACTCTTGCCATTGTTAATATCCTCCTTTAATCTCTTGCTGATGCTTATGCATACGGCAGCATTTTTGCTACATGTTCTTTATCAGTCTTATGAACCAGAGCTGCTTTACGCAGGTTTCTCTTACGTGCAGGAGATTTATGTTCGAGAATGTGGCTCTTAAAGTTTTTAAAATGTTTGAATTCACCAGAAGCGGTTTTCTTGAAGCGCTTTGCAGCAGCTCTACGGGTTTTCATTTTCGGCATGGTCAGTTCCTCCTCTATTTTTTAGCAGGTTTCGGCGCAACAATCATAATCATGTTTTTGCCTTCTAATTTTGGTACTCTTTCTACAACGGCAATATCTTTAAGCTGCTGTGCCATTTTATTCAGCAGCACTTCGCCAAGCTCAGGATGTGACAACTCACGACCGCGGAACATGATGGTAACTTTAACTTTGTCGCCATCTTCGAGGAAGCGAACTGCATTCTTGTACTTAACGTTGAAGTCATGATCTTCGATACCGGGACGCAGTTTAACTTCCTTGATGTCGAAGGTTTTTTGTTTTTTACGGGCTTCCTTTTCACGTTTTTGCTGCTCGTAACGATACTTGCCGTAATCCATAATTTTGCACACAGGCGGTTTTGCGGTAGGAGCAATTTCTACCAAGTCCAAATGTCTTTCAACTGCGGCTTGCAGTGCAGCACGGCTGGACATAATGCCGAGTGCTTCGCCATCATTGGTTATAACACGCACTTCACGTGCACGAATTTCTTCATTGATACGCAAGCTTTCTTTGCTAATAACAATTCACCTCCAAGAACACTAGGTAAGCTATCTGCTTACTCAAAAAAATAAATGCGGGCAGAACAAATCCACCCGCATAAAAAATCATATCCAACCCTGTCGAGTCTGTGCCGCAAGGTGAGAAGCGGGAGGCTTCTGCTTTGTTACTAAAATATAATACCATATACAGCACAGTATGTCAATGATTTTGTAATTTTTATTTTAGAAAATTAGTCTTTAGCCTTGGTGTCAACAGCTTCTTTTAGGATAGCTGCAAATTCATCAAAGCTCATAGCACCTAAATCACCTTTTGCACGATGACGCGGAGAAACAGTACCATTTTCCATATCGCGGTCACCTACAACCAGCATGTACGGAACTTTTTCCATTTGTGCTTCACGAATCTTCTTACCGATTTTTTCACTGCGTGCATCAACAGTTACACGATAACCGTTATCTTCCAGTTTATGCATCAAATCATAGCAGTAATCAGCAGCACGGTCAGTTACAGGCAGGAAACGAACTTGTTCCGGAGCAATCCATGTCGGCATAGCACCTGCATATTTTTCAATCAACAGTGCCAGAGTACGTTCGTAGCAGCCCATGGAGGTGCGGTGAATGATGTACGGCAGTTGTTTTTGACCGTTTTCATCAATATAATACATACCGAATTTTTCAGCCAGCAACATATCGATTTGGATAGTAATCAGAGTGTCTTCTTTACCAAATACGTTTTTGATTTGGATATCCAGTTTAGGACCATAGAAAGCAGCTTCATCGATACCTACTTTATAATCAATGCCCAAGTCGTCCAGAATGTTTTTCATAACGCCTTGTGCATGTTCCCATTGTTCTGCAGTACCTTCATATTTTTCAGTGTTATTCGGGTCCCATTGAGAGAAACGGAAGGAGCAGTCTTCCTTCAATCCCAAAGTTTCCATGCAGTAATTTGCCAGTTCGAAGCAGCCACGGAATTCATCTTCCAATTGGTCAGGACGAATAATCAGATGGCCTTCAGAAATGGTAAATTGACGAACACGGATCAAACCATGCATTTCGCCGGAATCTTCGTTACGGAACAAGGTGGAGGTTTCGCCTAAACGCATCGGCAGATCACGATAAGAACGTTGACGGTTCAGGAATACTTGATATTGGAACGGACAGGTCATAGGACGCAGAGCAAAGCATTCTTTTTCTTCGTCGTTAGGATCACCTAAAACGAACATGCCGTCAAGATAATGATCCCAGTGACCGGAAATACGATACAGATCACGTTTTGCCATTAACGGAGTTTTAGTCAGCAGATAGCCACGTTTTTGTTCGGTATCTTCAATCCAACGTTGCAGTAATTGAATAACACGAGCACCTTTCGGTAGCATAATAGGCAGACCTTGACCGATATAGTCAACAGTGGTGAAGTATTCCAGTTCACGACCCAGTTTGTTATGGTCACGTTTCAGAGCTTCAGCTTGTCGTTCCAGATAAGCATCCAATTCTTCTTTTTTCGGGAAAGCTACACCATAAATACGTTGCAGCATTTTACGGTTAGAATCGCCACGCCAGTAAGCACCGGTTGCAGAAGTCAGCTTAATAGCATTGCCTTTAATACGACCAGTAGAATCCAGGTGCGGACCTGCACATAAATCAGTAAAATCGCCTTGTTTGTAGAAGCTGATAACTGCATCTTCCGGCAGATCATTAATCAATTCTACTTTATAAGGTTCTTCTTTTTCTTCCATAAATTTAACAGCTTCTTCACGAGGCAGTTCAAAGCGTTCCAGTTTAATTTTTTCTTTGCAGATTTTACGCATTTCTGCTTCTAAAGCACTTAAATCTTCAGGAGTGAACGGAGTCGGAGTATCAAAATCATAATAGAAACCGTTGTCGATGCTAGGACCGATAGCCAGTTTTACTTCAGGATGTAATCTTTTCATTGCTTGCGCCAGAACATGGGAGCAAGTGTGCCAATAAGTTTTACGGTATTCCTCGTTTTCAAAAGTATACTTGTTTTCTTCAGACATTTTTTATTCCTCCTATAATGTATAGAACATGTGAGGAAGGGCAAAAAATAAACCCCAATCCCTCACAAAAGGGACGGAGTTATCCGCGGTTCCACCCTCATTGACCTATGTAAAACATAAGCCCACTCGGTATCGTTAACGCCGATAATACGGACTGGCATACTAGCTTGTGCGTTCCGCAGTCAGTTTGAAGGTGGTCGTCCATCGTTTTACCCTGCCGCTCTCAGCCAAGGCGACACTTTCTGTACGGAATATGGCGATGACATTTCCTTCGCATTACTTTTACATTCTTAATTTAATACTAATTATAGCACAACAATACTCCTTGTCAAGCAGAATACTAGAAAATTTGTAAAAAGAGTAGTATAATATACATGGTTTATTTTATTCATGCACTATAATTAATAGTATTATATAATTTATTTAAAATTCAAAAGAAAGAGGCGTTAGCAACATGGCAAAGAACTTTTCAATAACAAAAAAAGTAACCACTGCTATTTGTGCAGCTTGTTTACTTTTACCTATGTCAGCCCAGGCTAAACGCCTAACCATTCTCTATGTTCCACTAGATAATAGACCTGTCTGCTCCGCTTATGTAGAACAGACCATGGAGGCTGCCAATTGTAAAATAATCATGCCACCGGAAAAATATATCGCTAATAATGAACATAACGGCAATCCGGAGCAAATCTGGGAATGGCTTCAGAACAAGGCCCCTAAAGCAGATGCAGCAGTCATCAGCACCGATACCTTAATTTATGGCGGTCTTGTGGGCAGCCGTACCCACAATATTCCCAAAGCACAGCTTGACCAACGTTTAAAACGTTTATACGAATTAAAATATACCTTACCTATTAAATTATATGCTTTTTCTACAATTATGCGTACTCCTAGGGCCAGCAAAGGTCGTGTAGAACCTCCCTATTACAGTACTACGGGACCTAGTATTTTTGCTTACAGTCAATTGCTGGATAAAGAAAATCAAGGCAAGCTTTCGCCTGTTGAAAACTTAAAAAAGCAGGCTTTAGAACGTAATTTGCATAAGGACGAGCTAGGAGATTGGCTTGATCGCCGACAAAAAAACCTTGATATCAACAAAGAGCTGACACGTATGGCTAGAACAGATAAATTTCATTATCTGGCTATCGGTAAGGACGATAACGCTCCTCTATCCGCCACACACATGGAATCAAGTGAGCTGTCACTCAGTACCTTTGATATGAGCCGCAATTTATTCCAGATTATTGATGGTGTTGATCAATTAGGCTTATTGCTAATGGCACGTGCATATAATGAAGCCACACAGCAAACACCTAGCATTTATCCACTGTACAGTGCAGGTGTCGGTGCAGGAACATTACCGCAATATAGTGATGCCCGTCTGCAGGATTCTGTTCCACAACAAATTATCGCCGCCGGAGCTGTACAAGCAGCATCTCCAGCTACTGCTGATTTAGTTTTAGCCTTAAATACACCACAGGATGGTATAGTAAAAGACTCTACGGCCGATGATAATCAATTTTTCTCTTCTGTAGCTAATAGAAATTTTGTTTCACAAATCGGGTTACAACTCAATGACGGCCATCATGTTTCCATAGCCGATATCAGTTATTCTAACGGTGCCGATAATGGTTTTATGGATATTTTAGCTAATAGCGGTGCTTTATCACGTATTGATGCTTATAATGGCTGGAACACTGCTGATAACGCTGTAGGCTACGCTATTGCTCAAGGACTTTTGGCAAAAAATATGTCGGATAAGGATAAAAAACAGCTCATCTGCCAACGATTAATCGACGATTGGTTCTATCAAAGTAATGCTCGTCGTTATGTTTCCGACGAATTATCTAAGCACAATCGTGAAGATATGAAATATGATTTAAACATCGCAGCAGAGCCTGTTTTAAAACAAGTAAGTCTTGATTGCCACACTTTAGCAGAAAAATATGATTTTACCAAAAACAGTAAGTTTTCTCTCTCTTTCCCCTGGGATCGTTTATTTGAAATAAACGTAAAAATAAAAAGTTAAATAAAGTTCAAAGAGCCTATCACAATTTTAAGTGATAGGCTCTTTTTGAGTAAAGGTCTTGAATTTTTATTTAGGAGTTTATTTGTTAAGTTATTTACCTGGGAAGAAAGGCCATACCATCGGGATTACAACCAAGGATACGATGAAAGCTACGATTACCAGACCGGTACCAGCTTTTACATAGTCCATGAATTTGTATCCGCCAGGGCCAAGTACCAAAGTGTTCGGAGGAGTACCTACCGGAGTTGCGAATGCACAAGATGCTGCAACAGCGATAGCCATCAGAACTGCTTTCGGGTCAGCGCCCAGTTGTTTGGAAATTGCGATACCAATCGGGCACAGCAGAGCTGCAGATGCAGTATTGGACATGAATTGGGTCAAGCCGCAGGACAGGATGAACAGGATTGCGGTTACAACCATCGGAGAAGGAGAACCACCCATCAGGCTTACAGTCCATTCTGCAATTAATTTACCAGCACCGGTTTTATCCATTGCTGCAGATACAGGCATCATACCAGCAAACAGGAAGATGGTTACCCAGTCGATAGAAGCATAAGCTTGTTTTTCAGTTAAGCAACCGGTCAATACGCAAACCAGAGCACCGATGATTGCTGCCATTTCCAAAGAGATACCTTTGATATCCAAAGCCATAACCAGAACTACAGCAGCCAAAATAACACCGGAAACAATCATTTTCTTAGAATCAGAGCTAGTAGCTTCAATTTCTTGTTCGATTTCTTGGTCAGCATCTAATTCTACTTTCGGCAACAGGTGCTTACCGATAAACATCATGTAAACCATACCAGCGATGGAAACAGGAATACCGATCCAAGCAAATTCGAAGAAACCGAAGGGTTCTAAACCAGCTGCAGTCATTGCACCAGTTGCAATGATGTTAGGCGGAGTACCAACCATGGTGATGATACCACCCCAACCGCAAGCGAATGCCAAAGGCATCAATTGACGGGATGCAGGGATTTTAGCTGCAGAGCAGATACCTAAAGCTACAGGCAGTAAGCACGCAGCGGTGCCAGTGTTAGACAGTACGGAAGATAATACAGTACCAACTAACATTAAACCAAACATCAGGCTGTTTTCGCCAGTGCCGCAAACGGATACTACTTTGTTACCAATAGCCTGCGCCAAACCAGTGTAGAACATGGAAGCGCCTACAACAAACATGCCGGCGAATAATACTACGGTGGAGTTAGACAAACCAGTAAAGATTTGACCTACAGGAATCAAACCTAACAAACCGCAGGCGATTGCACCGCCGGTTGCAGTAATTGCGAGAGGGATGAGTTCGGTTACAAAGAATAATGCAACTACTGCCAACAGAATTAAACATTTAATTGCTGGGGACATTAAAGAATCCTCCTTAAAAGAATTTATTTTATATAATGCTTTTACAAGCACAATATATAGAAAAAGCAAACTAAATATAAAAAAGAATTAAATTTGTTTTATTTTTTATTATGATTTTTTGAAAGCGATGTGAAGATAATAACAAGAAAAAAGTTCCTTTTCTGTTGCCTACGCAACATATTTATTCCATTTTGGCAGCTAGAATTTTTTATCAAACAATAAAAAAAGTAGGTTTAAGCATAACTTATATGCATATAAACTATAGGTGATTAACATATATTTTATGCATTTTACAATCATCTTACTTATTTACCCTCTTTTTAATAAAGCAAAAAAAACTTCAACTTTTGTATATTAGCTTAAAATATTTTCTTTAGTTTTTTAAGTTTTGTTCAAAATAAAAAAATAAAGCCCATCGCTTAAAGCGACAGGCTTTATTGTACATCAAGGCTTTAAATTATTTACCAGGGAAGAAAGGCCATACCATCGGGATTACAACTAAGGATACGATGAAAGCTACGATTACCAGACCGGTACCAGCTTTTACATAGTCCATGAATTTGTATCCGCCAGGGCCAAGTACCAAAGTGTTCGGAGGAGTACCTACCGGAGTTGCGAATGCACAAGATGCTGCAACAGCGATAGCCATCAGAACTGCTTTCGGGTCAGCGCCCAGTTGTTTGGAAATTGCGATACCAATCGGGCACAGCAGAGCTGCAGATGCAGTATTGGACATGAATTGGGTCAAGCCGCAGGACAGGATGAACAGGATTGCGGTTACAACCATCGGAGAAGGAGAACCACCCATCAGGCTTACAGTCCATTCTGCAATTAATTTACCAGCACCGGTTTTATCCATTGCTGCAGATACAGGCATCATACCAGCAAACAGGAAGATGGTTACCCAGTCGATAGAAGCATAAGCTTGTTTTTCAGTTAAGCAACCGGTCAGTACGCAAACCAGAGCACCGATGATTGCTGCCATTTCCAAAGTGATACCTTTAATACCCAGAGCCATAACCAGAACTACAGCAATCAGGATGACACCGGAAATGATCATTTTGTTTTTGGAAGAAGCGTTAGCTTCAATTTCTTGTTCAATTTCTTGATCAGCATCCAAATCTACTTTCGGCAGCAGATGTTTACCTAAGAACATCATGTAAAGCATACCAGCGATGGAAACAGGAATACCAATCCAAGCGAATTCGAAGAAACCGAAAGGTTGTAAACCAGCTGCAGTCATTGCACCAGTTGCAATGATGTTAGGCGGAGTACCAACCATGGTGATGATACCACCCCAACCGCAAGCGAATGCCAAAGGCATCAATTGACGGGATGCAGGGATTTTAGCTGCAGAGCAGATACCTAAAGCTACAGGCAGTAAGCACGCAGCGGTGCCAGTGTTAGACAGTACGGAAGATAATACAGTACCAACTAACATTAAACCAAACATCAGGCTGTTTTCGCCAGTGCCGCAAAGATGGACAACTTTGTTACCAATAGCCTGAGCTAAGCCGGTGTAGAACATTGCTGCACCAACTACGAACATACCAGCGAACAATACTACGGTGGAGTTAGACAAACCAGTAAATACTTGTTTTGCAGGAATCAAGCCTAACAGACCACAAGCAATTGCACCGCCGGTTGCAGTAATTGCCAAAGGAATAAGTTCGGTTACAAATAATAATGCAACTACTGCCAACAGAATTAAACATTTAATTGCTGGGGACATAATATGTTCCTCCTTTAAAAAATATTTATATACAATATCCAATGGGATATTATATAGCTGTTTAATTATATTTAGTTTTCAATGTGCTTTTATCTTTTTGATGGTTTTATAATAACACATTTTTTTGAAAGTTCTGTTGCTCTCGCAACACATTTTCTTGTCAATAATCAATAGTGCAATTTTACATACATTTTATATTTTTAT
>UQWU01000040.1 GCA_900544885.1 uncultured Phascolarctobacterium sp.
TCTTCATTTTTGCTATTTTATTAAAGTTAATTTTACTTATTAAAGTACATGGATTTTTTATCACTTTCTTTATTTTTTTTATTGTTTTAGTACTAATTTGTCTAAAAATTCTCTCCAATAAGGTCTTGACATTCTATTATTCATAAACATACACGATAATAACTATATTTATACAATCAAGTAATAGTACCTGATAATAATACAAATTCTTAATTAAATGTTATAAAGAATTCTTTTTTGCCACAGTAAAAAAGACCTGCCGTTAAACGACAAGCCTTAAACAATATTTTATTCTCTAGCTATTCTATTCCTTAACATTCGCCAAAAGCTCAAAAGTATTCTTATCAAAATTAATCAAGCCATCGGTACGCATTTTCGCTAACTCTCTAGTCAGAGCACTGCGATCAGCATCTAAATAGTTGGCTAAATCTGTTCTATTGAAAGGAATAGTAAATTTATTAGAATTATTATATTTCGCTTCCTGCTCTAAATATGCTAGAATTTTACTTCGCAAGGTCTTTTTACATAAAATCTCTGTTTTTTCAATTAGTCGTGTATTATTGTCTGCAAGAATAGAAACAATATTGCACATCAGGCGACGGCTGGCTTCACTGTTCCCACTTTCAAAAAGTACTTTACCTAATGGCAGCATTAAAACCTCGCTGTCGCTAGCAGCAAAATAACTTACATTGCTTCGATCACCCAGCTTTCCTAAAAAGTTCTCCGCAAAAACTGAGCCTACACCTAAATTTGCAATAATGGACTTTTCACCCCAGATATCCTCTTTTATCATCTGGACTGTACCTTCCATAACCACACACAAGTTCTCTACACAATCACCTGCTAAATAAATATAATCAGATTTATGAAAATGTTTTATTAAAGCATGAAATTTTTGCAATACCTCGTTGATTTCATCACGAGCAAAACCGCTAAATAGCGGTAAATCAGCATAATTGGGAACATACATTTTTAAAGACATTTTATCACCACATTACATATATTTTAGATTATGAATAGATTATTGCTTAATTTTATTATGACAAATTAAATTATATATGTAAATATTTTGTAATTAAAGTAAGCATTATGTAAGTTTGTTGCACAGGCAACATACACTTGTGAACACACTATTAGTAAAATTAGTAGTAAAATATGTAAATTTTCTACTACTGGTACTAAAAATAATTGATATCACACTTATGTCATTAAGTAAATAAAGAAAGTCATTATTTTCTGAAAATTTGTTGCTTTAGCAACATCTGCACTAGGAAACTATAATATAATAAAGGCATAGCAAACAGAGACATTTGCTTGGGACATTATGTTATTGTTCCTTTCTTAACCGGTACATGTTGAGGGACTTGTACCGGTCTTTTTTGCTCTAGATAGCTTTATAGCGTTTCTGAGCATCGTATTACAAACTCAAATATAACTTATAGCTATAAAGACTTTCAATGCTTCTAGCGGGCTGCCAAAGCCTTTTTAAACAGATAAAAACGCCGGTCCAGACACAATACAGATCGGCGTTTTCATATACGTTTATTTAAACAAGTTTTTTATCTTATTCAAAAAGCTTTTTTCTTCCGGATTAATGTTATCCTTACTGATTTCCGCAAAAGCACGCAGAGCATCCTTCTGTTTATCATTCAGCTTAGTCGGTACAACAACCTTAATACGTACCAATTGGTCACCACGTAAACCGCCACGGAGGCTAGGAATACCTTTGCCTTTTAAGCGCAATACTTTACCAGGTTGAGTACCTTCAGGAATTTTCATAGTTACAGCACCGTCCAAAGTCGGAACTTTAACCTCTGCACCTAAAGATGCTTGAACAATGTTAATAGGAACTTCGCAGATAACAGTAGTACCATCACGGTCGAAGAATTTGTGTTGTTTTACGTACAGATATACGTATAAATCACCGCTCGGACCGCCCTTGGCACCTGCTTCACCCTCGCCGCTTACACGCAGTCTGGAGCCATTATCTACACCTGCAGGAATCTTAACCTTCAGCTTCTTGTTTTTCTTAACAGTGCCCTTGCCACGGCATTCCTTACACGGATTGCTTACAATCTTACCTTCGCCATGACATTTAGAGCAAGGACGCTCATTAACCATTTGACCAAACATGGTATTTTGAGTGAAACGGACATAACCTGTACCATGGCATTCAGGACAAGTTTCTACTTTGGAACCTGGCTCTGCACCATTGCCATGACAATGTTCACAAGTTTCGTCACGATATAAATTGATTTCTTTCTCTACACCAAAAGCAGCTTCTTCAAAAGAAATCTCTAAATCAAAACGTAAATCAGCACCACGTTGCGGACCTGCATTACTGCTACGGCTACCACGACCACCTTGTCCACCAAAGAACATATCAAAAATATCGTCCATACCGCTACCGCTGAAGCCACCGAAACCACCACCGAACGGATTGCCACCGGCACCGCCGCCAGCTTGAGCCTGCTCGAACATTTCAGGGCCTAATTGGTCATATTGTTGACGTTTAGTTTCATCGGACAAAACGCCATAGGCTTCGCCAGCCTCTTTGAATTTCTCCTCAGCTTCGGCATTGCCTTTATTACGGTCAGGATGATATTTCAGGGCCAGTTTACGGTATGCTTTTTTAATTTCGTCCTGGGTAGCAGTTTTAGATACTCCCAACACTTCATAATAATCTCTCTTAGCCAAAACAGGCGCCTCCCAATATCGTTTTAAATAAACTCAACTATGTAAATACATTGAAGGGATTTGCAACTTTAGGCAACGGAAAACTTTGCTTCAAAAGTATGCAAATCCCAATCAACACATTATAATCAAGTCTTGCAGTAAACCTGCACTAAGCATAAGCTCAGTTCGATTTACTATTATTTTTTATCTTCGTCAACAACTTCAGCATCAACTACATCGTCATCTGCTTTTTTTGCACCTTGAGCAGCGTCTGCACCTGCAGCACCTTTTTGTGCTTCAGTTTCTTTGTACAGTTCAGCGCTCAATTCATATAACGGTTTAGTCAGAGCTTCAGTGTCAGCTTTAATTTTTTCTAAGTCTTCACCCTTCATGCTTTCTTTCAGGGTATCAACAGCAGCTTTAACTTTAGCAATCAAATCGTCTTTGCCTTTGCCTTCCATGTCTTTCATGGTTTTTTCAGCTTGATAGCACAGGTTATCGGCTTGGTTACGAACTTCAACGCCTTCTTTGCGTTTTTTATCTGCTTCAGCATTAGCTTCTGCTTCTTTAACCATTCTATCTACTTCGTCTTTATCCAGAGTACCGGAGGAAGTAATAGTGATTTTTTGTTCTTTGCCAGTGCCAAGGTCTTTAGCACTTACGTTTACGATGCCGTTAGCATCAATATCAAAGGAGACTTCAATTTTAGGAATTCCACGCGGAGCAGCCGGGATACCGCTTAATTCGAAGCGACCCAGAGTTTTGTTATCCGCAGCCATTTCACGTTCACCTTGCAGTACATGAATGTCAACGGAAGGTTGATTATCAGCTGCAGTGGAGAATACTTGTTTTTTAGAAGTAGGAATAGTGGTGTTACGTTCAATAATTTTAGTAAATACACCGCCTAAGGTTTCAATACCTAAGGACAACGGAGTTACATCCAACAGCAGTACGTTGCCAGTACCTTCTTCACCGGACAGAACACCAGCTTGAATAGCAGCACCAACTGCTACGCATTCATCAGGGTTAACACCTTTATAAGGTTCTTTACCCATAAATTGTTTAATAGCAGCTTGAACAGCCGGGATACGAGAAGAACCGCCAACCAGGATTACTTTGCTGATATCGCTAGCAGACATACCTGCATCACTCATAGCTTGACGAACAGGACCCATAGTACGTTCTACCAAATCTGCAGTCATAGCTTCGAATTTAGCACGAGTCAAGTCCATATCTAAATGTTTCGGGCCATCAGCACCTGCAGTAATAAACGGCAAGTTAATGTTGGTGCTCATAACACCGGACAATTCGATTTTTGCTTTTTCAGCAGCTTCACGCAGACGTTGCATAGCCATACGGTCGGTAGACAGGTCAATGCCTTCAGCTTTTTTGAATTCTTCAACCATCCAGTCGATAATCTTTTTATCAAAGTCATCGCCACCCAGATGAGTATCACCATTAGTTGCTTTTACTTCGAATACGCCATCACCTACATCCAGGATGGATACATCGAAAGTACCGCCGCCAAGGTCATATACCATAATGGTATGGTCATCAGTTTTATCAATGCCATATGCAAGAGATGCTGCAGTAGGTTCGTTTACGATACGCAGAACTTCCAGGCCTGCGATTTTACCTGCGTCTTTAGTAGCTTGACGTTGGCTGTCGTTGAAGTATGCAGGAACAGTGATAACTGCTTGAGATACTTTTTCACCTAAATAGCTTTCTGCATCAGCTTTCAGTTTTTGCAGAATCATTGCGGAAATTTCTTCCGGAGAATATTTTTTATCATCAATGGTTACACGATAGTTGCCTTCGCCCATGTGACGTTTGATAGAGCTAATGGTTCTATCAGGATTAGAAACAGCTTGACGTTTAGCCAGCTGACCTACAAGACGTTCACCATTTTTAGCAAAACCAACAACGGACGGAGTCAGACGAGAACCTTCTTGGTTAGTGATAACAGTAGGTTCGCCGCCTTCCATAACGGCAACAACAGAGTTAGTAGTACCTAGGTCAATACCAATTACTTTAGACATTTTTATTCCTCCTAAACTTTCTTAAACAAAAGTAGCTAATTGTAAATTTATCTTCAGAGCTACACAACTTAATCGTTGTTAATAACTCTTACTTTACTATGACGAATAACCTTATCGCCTAATTTATAGCCTTTTTCCAAAACCATATCGATTGTTTCATCCTCCAGGTCAGGATTCTGTGTACGCATAACAGCTTCATGAACCTTCGGATCGAATTTTTCATTCTGGGCGGGAATCTCTTCCACGTTCAGATTTTTGAAAACATCATCCAATTGGCGGCGAATCATATCCATGCCTTTCATGATACCTTCGATATCATTAGTTTTTTTAGCACTGATTTCAGCACGTTCGAAGTTATCAAGAACTTTTAAAAACTGTCTTACGACACCAGCGGTAACGAAAGCAGATAACTGTTCTTTTTCACCGGCAGTGCGACGACGGAAATTATCAAAATCAGCCTGTAAACGCATTAAGCGGTTAGTCAATTCTTCGATTTTTGTATCCTTAGGATCAGGCTCTGCTGCTTCAGCAGCTTCTTCTGCTTTAGCTTCTTCAGCTACAGCTTCATCAACCTTTTGTTCTTCTTTGATTTCCTGTTCTTTCTGAACAACCTGATCTTGAGTATTCTTTACATCATTATCTTGCAAGGCTCTTCCTCCTTAGATAGACTATCTATTTTCTGCTTGTCGTGGGCTATTGGCAAACATCGTCTTAAGATATTTATGCAGATAATCCATAACAGAAATTACTTTGCCGTATTCCATACGTGTAGGTCCCAAAACTGCCATTATTCCTACAATCTGACCGTTTAAACGGTAGGTTGCCTGAACCATGCTGCAATCCTGAATACCGGAAAATTTATTTTCACTGCCAATAGTAACCTTCAAACCACTATCTTCACCTGCTTTTAATAAGTCACGGACCATACCTTCTTCTTCCAGAATCCCCAGAAGATTCCTTACACGGTCCACATCACGGAACTCCGGTTGTGCCAGCAGCTGTTTGGTGCCACCTAAGAAAACCTTTTGCTCCTGATGCTTATTACGCATCTTACGAATGCTTTGAACTAAAGAGGTAAATATCAGCTTGTCATCAGCAATATCGGTATGTACAGCCTGTAACAGCTCTTCGGTAATCTTGGACAGCTCGCAGCCTTCTAATAAACGACTTACGCGGCCGGCAAGATAGTCAAGCTCCTCGGTTCGCATACCTAAAGGAATTTCTACAACACAGTTATCCACATTACCGTCATCAGTAATAATACAGAGGATGGCGTGGTGCTCATCCAGAGGTAAAAACTTCATATAACGGAACCTGGCCCCTATATCCCGATTAGCTAAAACCATCGAAACATTCTGTGTCATACGGGAAAGAATTTTCGCCGTGGAGCGGAAAATTTCATCAATGCTTCTATGTCTTTCATTAAACCAACTATTAATCAATGCTCTGTCGTTATCTGTCAAACTATCAGGTGCACCCAGAGAATCGACATATAAACGATAAGCCTGAGCAGACGGGACACGGCCAGCAGATGTATGCGGCTGTTCCAAATAACCTAAAAGCTCTAAATCGCTCATTTCATTGCGAATAGTTGCAGGGCTAAGCCCTAAATCATATTTACGGGCTATAGTTCTGGAGCCTACTGGTTCAGCAGTAGAAATATAATCCTCAATGATGAGCTGGAGAATTT
Organism: uncultured Phascolarctobacterium sp.; assembly: GCA_900544885.1. GTDB lineage: Bacteria > Bacillota > Negativicutes > Acidaminococcales > Acidaminococcaceae > Phascolarctobacterium_A. The sequence continues at coordinate 6,406 of UQWU01000040.1, forward strand.
TTTTCTTTCTATCATTTAACATTATTCCCACCTCATCTTTTTGTTGTTAGCACTCGCTTTATTGGAGTGCTAACACCTTGATACTAGAATAGCACTGCCTATATATATTGTCAACACTATTTTCTTAAAAATTTAATCTGTCACAAATATTTCAAAAATACGATTGCCTATCTCCATTCCTTTAGTCGTCAAGCGTAGACGTGCCTTAGTAACGTCATAAACAAGATAGCCTTCCTGTAAATAAAATTTTAAATCAGCACCAAAACTTTGCATTACATCTACACCAAAACGCGCCTCAGCCTCTGCTAAGTCAGCACCTGCACAACGACGCAAGCCCATAAACATAAATTCAGCCAGATGCTCCTCATTACTTAATTCTTCTATAGTGTATAAAGCACTTCCAGACCAAGAAACTTCTGTCAGCTCTGCTACACCATCAATATAAGCAGCTACATCACCTACGGCAGTACGACGTGCCTGACCATCAAAGCCACAAGCCGCAGCACCAAATGCTATATAAGGATGATACTGCCAGTAAACCGTATTATGGCGGGAATATTGATTATTTTTGGCATAATTAGAAATCTCATAACGCTGAAAGCCGACCTTTTGCAGAAAGTCCTGTACCAACTCATACATATCAGCATTAGTATCTTCATCGGGTAAAACAATTTTACCTTTATCAACTAAGCTAGCCAATGGAGTTTCTTCTTCTACAATTAAACCATAAACAGAAATATGCTCTATTCCGGTAGCCGTTAAACGCTCTAAAGTATCACGTAGGCTAGTCATCGTCTGTTGCGGCAGACCATAAATCAAATCGCAGCTAATACGCTGAAATCCTGCTTGTTTCGCCATATCTACGGCCTCTAGTGCTTGATCCGTATTATGAATACGTCCGATAGCTTTCAGTTCATTATCCTGTAAGCTTTGTACCCCAAAGCTGATACGATTAAAACCAATATCACGTAATGCCGTTAACTTTTCTAAATCAGCAGTCCCTGGATTCACTTCAATTGTAGCCTCACATGGCTGCTGCCAAAAAGCATATTTTTTTAAAGTATTAGTAATTTTTCTTAAACATTCCGTCGGCAGCACGCTAGGAGTACCACCACCGAAATAAATACTAGCCTTCGGTGCCATGAATTGATTTTCTTCTGCACGTAAGACAATCTCACGGCAAACAGCATCAGTATAACGCTCCATGATTTTTTCACTAAAGCCGGCATAAGACGTAAAATCACAATATAAACATTTCTGCCTGCAAAAGGGTACATGGAGATATAACCCTTCATATAATTCCCAAGATTTTTTTTCATTTCTATTTTGTTTATTATAGGGCATCTTGCTTACCTCATCATTCTTATTGTTTTTTATAAAATCATCATAACATTATCCACAAAACACGTCAATTTCCCTAAATAAACGTAAATAAACAAAAAAAGACCGCATATCCGAAGATATACGGTCCATATTTTATAAGTTCTGTTGTAATTCTAAAAGTTGTTTTTCTTGATAAGCTAAAACCTTGTCACCCATGGCAAATTGCTTTTCGTTTTCAGAAAAAGCAGGACCGCCATAAGATTTACGTGCCTCAACACAATTTTCCGGATCTAAAGCTACCAATAAATCCGCTTCAAATAAATCAGAGAATTGTTTATATTCCTCTAAAGAAAGCTCAGGGAGGAATTTTCCTTCGAAAATAGCATGAGCAACACATTTGCCTACTACTTCATGTGCTTGACGGAAAGGCAGTCCCTTTCTTACAAGGTAATCCGCCAAATCTGTCGCATTGGAAAAATCGCGGCTTACAGCTTGTGCCATTTTATCAACATTAACAGTCATAGTCAGAATCATATCACGATAAACAGCCAGACTGAATTTAATAGTATCAATGGCATCAAAGAAACCTTCTTTATCTTCCTGTAAATCTTTATTATAGGTCAAAGGCAATCCTTTAGCAGTCACCAACATTGCTTGCAGATGACCATAAACACGACCTGTTTTACCGCGTACTAACTCGGAAATATCAGGATTTTTCTTTTGCGGCATCATAGAAGAACCGGTAGCAAAAGCATCATCCAACTCCACAAAACCGAATTCAGTACTGCTCCACAGACAGATTTCTTCACTTAAGCGGCTCATATGCATCATCAGCATAGAAGCAAAGGATAAAAATTCAATAATGTAATCACGGTCACTTACAGCATCCATACTATTAGGATAAACAGTACCGAAATTCAATTCTTCCGCTACCATAAAACGGTCTATAGGGAAGGTAGTACCGGCAATAGCACCTGCACCGAGAGGCATCATATCAGCACCTTCCCATACACCTAAAAGGCGACGGAAATCACGCTGCAGCATATTGAAATACGCCAGCATATGATGCGCAAAAGTAATCGGTTGCGCACGTTGCAGATGAGTATAACCAGGCATTAAAGTTTTTTCGTGTTTTTTCGCCACAGTAAGCAATGCTTTTTCAAAATTAATTAAAAGCTCTGCAATTTCCACAATCTCTTTCTTCATATACATATGCATATCTAAAGCGACTTGGTCATTACGGCTACGGGCAGTATGCAGTCTTGCACCAGCACTGCCGATACGTTCAGTAAGACGTGCTTCCACATTCATATGGATATCTTCTAATGCTACATCAAAATGAAACTTGCCTGCTTCAATATCAGCTAAAATATCTTTTAATCCGGCAACAATTTTCTCCCCGTCTTCTGCCGGAATAATACCGCACTTAGCCAACATATGGGCATGTGCAATACTGCCGCGGATATCTTCATGATATAAACGTTTATCAAAATCAATGGATGCATTAAAAGCATCCACTAATTCATTAGTATTTTTGCTGAAGCGGCCACCCCAAAGCTTAGCCATTATTTCAACGCACCTTTCTTCATCAAAGCACGTACGGTCAGCGGCAAACCGAACAGATTGATGAAACCGGTTGCATCAGCTTGATTGTAAACTTCGTCTTCACCGAAGGTCACATATTCTTGGCTGTACAGGGAATACGGGGATTTAGCACCGGCACTGATAATATTGCCTTTATAGAGTTTCAATCTAACAAGACCGGTAACAGTTTTTTGAGTTTCATCTACAAAAGCAGACAATGCTTCACGCAGCGGGCTGAACCACATACCATCATAAACGAGTTCAGAAAAACGGATGCCAACCATTTGTTTAAAGCTTTGAGTAGCACGATCTAAACACAGATTTTCCAATTCATTATGTGCATAATAGATAATAGCACCGGCAGGATTTTCATAAACGCCACGGGATTTCATACCAACAAGACGATCTTCAACCATATCAGTAATACCTACACCGTTTCTGATACCAATCTCATTCAAGGTTTCTACGATTTGTGCAGGAGAAAGTTTCTTGCCGTTAACGCTTACAGGCACACCTTGTTCAAATTCGATTTCTACATATTCTTTAGCATCAGGAGCTTTTTCCGGAATAGTAGTAACGATAAATAATTCATCCTTAGGAGCATTCCACGGATCTTCCAAATCAGAACCTTCGTGGGATAAATGCCACATATTTCTATCCATAGAATAGTCATGATCATGAGTTACAGGAACAGGAATATTGTGTGCAGCTGCAAAATCAATAGCTTCATCACGAGACTTAATAGTCCACTCACGCCAAGGAGCAATAATTGCCAATTGGGGAGCCAAAGCTTTTACAGAAAGTTCAAAACGAACTTGGTCATTACCTTTACCGGTCGCACCATGTGCCACAGCATCAGCACCTTCTTGTTCTGCAATCTCAACTAATTTTTTTGCAATCAGAGGACGTGCAAAAGAAGTACCTAATAAATATTTCTTTTCATAAACAGCACCTGCTTTTACAGTAGGCCAAACATAATCAGAAATAAATTCTTCTTTTAAGTCTAAAACATAGCATTTGCTAGCACCGGATTTCAATGCTTTATCATGAACAGGAGCCAATTCATCTCCTTGTCCAAGGTCTGCCGTAACAGCAATTACTTCACAATTATTATAATTTTCTTTTAACCAAGGAATAATAATAGAAGTATCAAGACCACCGGAATATGCTAAAACTACTTTTTTAATATCTTCTTTCTTCATTATAAAAAGCCTCCTCATTTTTACACTATGAATAAATTTGCAACTTTATTGTATTATAACACATCTTATGCATAAATCAAGCATTTTTTTGCATTTATACAAAATTTTTTATTACGGCATAACGTCACTCATCAATAAAGTCATAATTGCTTTCTGTACATGTAAACGATTTTCTGCTTGGTCAAAAACCACGCTTTGCTTGCCTTCAAGCACCTCTTCGGTAATTTCCTCGCCCCTATGTGCAGGCAGACAATGTAGCACAATTGCATCTTGAGCAGCTTGAGCAAGTACTTCTTGATTGATTTGATAATTATGCAGAGCTTGCATACGTTCTTCTTTTTCCGCTTCCTCACCCATGCTTGCCCACACATCAGTATACAAAACATCTGCACCTTGAACAGCTTGCATAACATCAGCTTCAACAGTAATTGATGCTCCTGTTTCTTTAGCATCTGCTTGTGCCATGCTGACAATTTCAGGATTAGGCTGATAACCTTCTGGACTAGCACAAACCATATCCATACCACACTTCGCACAAGCAAACATCAAAGAATGTGCCATGTTATTGCCGTCACCGATATACACCAACTTTAATCCTTGCAGGCTTCCTTTATGTTCCTGAATGGTAAAAATATCCGTTAAAGCCTGACACGGATGTAATAAATCAGTCAAACCGTTAATAACAGGAACACTAGCATATTGTGCTAACTCTACAACAGAATCATGAGAAAAAGTTCTAATCATAATTCCGTCAACAAAACGAGATAACACACGTGCTGTATCACAAATAGGTTCACCACGACCAACTTGTGATGCCGAATCACTTAAATAAATCGGATGACCACCTAACTGATAAAATCCTGTTTCAAAAGATACTCTGGTTCTAGTTGATGCTTTAGAAAAAAGCATTGCTAAAGTTTTTCCTTTTAAATATTGGTGAGGTTCACCATTTTTCTGTTTCAACTTCAACTTAGCAGTGACATCTAAAATAGTTTTTACTTCCTCAATACTTAAATCGTGAATAGATAATAAATCCTTATTTTTCAAGCTCATTTTATTCCCCTCATTAATAAAAAAATATACATTATATACAAAATAATTCACTATTATGCATATAAACAATCCCCTCACAACAGCTATCTTTATTTATTTTCTATTATATATATTTGTTTTTTGCTGTTTTTATTGTTTATACACTGTTTTTATTTTGTATTTTCAGTTAAGCATTTTTTTATTTCTTTTATCTAGTTGCTTAACTTATTGATAATTATACACCATAACTGTATTTTTTTGCAACCCCTTTTACTAAAATTTTTTAACTTTTTTTCTAATTGCTATTCTTTTGCCAAAAATTCACTTTCTTGCTACAATATAGATAAGAATAAGAAATGAGGTATGTTTATGTATAAAATGCTTGGTTTAGCTATTACCATCTTTTTGTGCATGGTAGTATATGATAATGTTCGCGACACCTCTCAGCCCACAGCACCAGTGCAAAAGCAGGAAGAAAAAATGAGCCGTCACGAAAAAGCGGCAGTCGCTTCCTTATTCTTTAGTATGCTGCCACCAAAAGAAGAATGGCCCTCACCTATTTATAAATTCTATATTGCCTTTAATATGGACGATGTCATTGAACCAATAAGACAAAAACCTGATTGGACCTCCCTTGATACCATGAGCCGCGATATTCCTAAAGCCCTAATCGCCATTGAGGATCATGATTTTTATAATCACGGGGCCATAGCTATAGATGGTATTCTCCGTGCTACCTTAGTAAATCTCAGTGCTGGTGAAGTCGTACAAGGCGGAAGTACCTTAACCCAGCAATTTGTAAAAAATGTTTTTCTCTCCCACGAACAAAGTATGGAACGCAAGATAGAAGAGGCAATTCTTTCTCTGATGCTAGAGGATAATTATAGCAAGGACGAAATCTTAGAGTTATACCTTAATACTACCTACTTAGGTGCAGGCAGCACCGGCATCAAGCAAGCCTCTCAAACCTACTTTGGTAAAGCACCATCTGCCTTAACTTTAGCGGAAGCAGCAGTCATCGCCAGCCTGCCCTACGCACCCACAGCACTGAACCCATTAGAAAATCCTCAGGGCTGCAAAAAACGTCAACTCCTAGTTTTAAATGCCATGCATAAATACGGACTGATTAATAAAGATCAATTAGCCGAAGCCAAAGACGAAACTGTTTATCTAACTAACGGCACCAGTTTATAAGCAAAAAAAGTCACTGTATACCTATCTCAAGCTAGATAGAATAAACAGTGACTTTTCTTTTTGCTATTTTTCAGTTTTCACATCAAAATCCTTGCCATCAGTTAAAACTGTAAGACTGCCATGCTCTTTAGTAGTCAGAACCTTAGCCCCTAAATTTTTCAGTGCACTGACAACTTTAGCATTAGGATGATGATAAATACTATATTCACCACAGCTGATTAAAGCATAACTCGGTTTTACCTTACTAATAAATTTATAAATGGATGAGCTTTTGCTACCATGATGACCGACTTTTAAAATATCAGCCTTTAATTCATTACCATACTTCTTCTGTAATGCATCTTCTACCGGTGCTTCAGCATCACCTGTCAGAATCATTGTAAACTGACCATAATGCAGCTTCATAACCACACTGGTATTGTTCAATTCCTTAAGTTCTTTCTTGATCAGGAAATTACCTGGAGCTAATACCTCTAAATAATAACCCTTGTCAATATTAATAACATCGCCCTGCTTTAAAACCTTGTTATTATATTTACCTGCACGCAGCTCCTTATTCAGCCAACCTGAAAGAGGAAAACGGCTATTAGGCATAGCATTATCATAAATATTTTTTACGCCATATTTTTCTGCAACCCATTTGATATTACCCATATGGTCGCTGTGATGATGAGAGACGATAACAGTATCAATATTTTTAACACCGTTTTTCGCCAAGGATTTTTCTAAAACATCCTGACCGCCAAAACCCATCTTATCCATACGACTGTCACCAACATCCACCATAATATTACGTTTTCCGTCCTGCAACAAAATAGCATCCGCCTGACCAACATCAAGAACAGTAATCTTGAGCTTTCCTTCAGGTACGGCCGACGCAGCTTGAGTACTACTAGTAAATGTTTCATTAACCTTTGCACGTGCAGAATCCTGATTCGGCTGATAAAAGAAGCTGTACGCCATAAAGGCTATGACGAAGGCAGCTACAATCTGACAAATAAGCTTTATTTGTTTCATAAATACACCCCCAACTTATTGCACTTGTTTATTATATCATATACATAAAAAAACGTACATAGGTACGTAAAACCTATGTACGTTCAGATGTAGTTCAACTATGCTTTATTGCTTCGGAGTAATAGCAAATGCTCGTACAGGCAGACCTGTTGCTCCTTCAATGTTCGGCCAAGCAGCAAACAATACTGCACCTACAGGAGCTACTTTGTCTAAATTATTCATAAGTTCAATTTGTAATTTTCCTTGAGCCAGAACATAGCGTTCACAAACAAGATCTCCTGCTGACGCAGCTACAGCACTAGCATCAGTGTCAAAAGTTTCATGGCCATTAGCAGCAGCATGACGTTCTTCATACAGATATTGCAATGCCTCTAAAGACCAACCTGGGAAATGCTCACTGCCATCCTCAGCAATACCACAAATAGCATTGATATCAGGCCAATGCTTAGCCCAATCAGTACGCAAAGCAACAAAGGCACCATCTGGAATCGGACCATATTTTGCTTCATAAGCCTTAATATCTTCTACAGTTACTGCATAATGCATATCATTAGCAGCCTTTTCACTGATGTCGATGATACACAAAGAGAAAAACATCTTCTTTACATCAAATTTTTCAGATAAATCTGCACCTTGGATAAAATGACCAGGGAAATCAATATGAGTACCGAACTGACCAGGAAATTTAAAAGTCTGAATCTGACATTCCAAAATCGGATTACCCCAATCAAAAACAGTATTATTTAACTCTACAGCACCATCAGGTACACCTGACCAACAAGGACTATCATTATTTAACGAATGTGATAAATCCACCCATTCATAAGCATCAGATTGCAATTCATGCAATAAATTCCATAATTTAAATTCCATAATCTATACTCCTCCTAAAGACATATGTAATTTTTTAGCTTAATGGCCTTATTGTAACACTATAAAAACTATTTTGTAAACAAAAACGTCTTAGACCTGCAAAAACAAGTCTAAGACGTTAAGTTTGTAACAATTATTCTTTTGGCTGTACATGTAATTGAGCAAGTGCCTGCTGTGCCGCATGTTGCTCAGAATCTTTTTTAGTTCTGCCACGACCTTCACCGATAACACGTCCGTCCACACTAACCTCAGAAGTAAAAACCTTCTCATGTTCAGGACCGGTACTGCCCAATAGGTGATAAGAAATATCGACATCGCCATCACGCTGCAGAAATTCCTGCAAACGTGTTTTATAGTCATTAAAAATACCATGACGGCAGATATAATCAATTTCCGGCTGCATCATCTCCAAAAGATAGTGCTGTACAACTTCAAAGCCTTGGTCTAAGTAAATAGCACCTAGTACAGATTCAAAAGCATCTGCCAAAATAGAAGGACGTTCGCGTCCTCCGCTTAGCTCTTCACCGCGTCCAAGCTTTAAGAAATCACCTAAATAAATTTTCTTTGCATATTCATAAAGTGATGCTTCACATACTAAATAAGCACGCAGTTTAGTCAGCTGACCTTCTGCAAGTTCAGGGAAATTCTTGTACATATAAGTGCTGACAATAACACTTAAAACAGAGTCACCTAAAAACTCGATACGCTCATTATGATGCGGTTTAGGATTTTGTTTAGCTTCATGAGCATAGGATGTATGAGTCAGAGCCATATCCAACAGCTCCAAATCCTTCATCTCTACGCCCAGATTATTGCAGAAGCTTTGCAGCTGTTGTATACGTTTATTCTGCATTAATCATCAACCCTTACTTTTTAATCAACGTATTTTTTGAAAACAAGGGAAGCATTGTGACCGCCGAAACCTAAGTTGTCGCTCAGAGCTACATTAACAACTTTTTCGCGGGCAACATTAGGAACATAGTCCAAATCTAACGGACCTTCCGGATCATCTAAATCTTTTTCTTGATAGTTGATGGTCGGAGGAATTACGTTGTTTTCAATAGTCAGAACGGTAGCAATTGCTTCAACACCACCAGCAGCACCCAGCAGATGGCCGATCATGGATTTATTGGAGCTGATTGCTAATTCATAAGCATGTTCGCCAAATACTTTTTTGAATGCAATGGTTTCACCCAGGTCATTACGATGAGTAGAAGTACCGTGAGCGTTGATGTAATCAACTTCTTCCGGTTTAACGTTAGCGTCATCAATAGCAGCTTGGATGCAGGCAGCCGGAGTTTCACCGGTCGGATCCGGAGCAGTGATATGATAAGCATCACAGTTCATAGCAAAACCAGACAGTTCAGCATAGATGTGAGCACCACGAGCTTTAGCATGTTCTAATTCTTCCAGAACCAGAACACCAGCACCTTCGCCCATTACAAAGCCGCTACGTCTCTTATCAAACGGGCAGGAAGCACCTTGAGGATCTTCGTTATTGGTGCACAGAGCTTTCATGTTAGCGAAACCGGCAATAGCAATCGGAGAAACAGCAGCTTCAGTACCACCAGCCAACATAACGTCAGCATCGCCGTATTGAATAGTACGCAGTGCGTCACCGATGCAGTTAGTACCGGTTGCACATGCAGTTACGATTGCAGTGTTAGGACCTTTCAAGCCGGTAGCAATAGCGATTTGGCCTGCGGACATATTGGGGATTTCCATAGGAATGAAGAACGGGCTGATTTTGGACGGGCCTTTTTCACCAAGCTTCAGAGATTGTTCTAAGAAAGTGTGGATACCGCCGATACCGCTACCAACGCAAACGCCGCAACGTAACGGGTTTTCTTTGGTA
>UQWU01000041.1 GCA_900544885.1 uncultured Phascolarctobacterium sp.
GCAGTAAAAGCAAGAGTGATAACGTTATATTAACTCTTGTAGAACGTCTTACACGCAAGTACATAGCCATTAAAATCGAAGGAAAAACAACATCTTCCGTTAGTAAAGCTATGGAATACTTGAAAAATTACTATGGCGATAAGTTTAGCCAGATATTCAAAACTATAACAAGTGATAACGGTAGTGAATTTGCTGAACTCGCAAAGCTTGAAGATAACACAAAGACAAAAGTATACTTTGCCCACCCTTACAGTTCATGGGAAAGAGGTTCTAACGAACGTCACAATGGTCTTTTAAGAAGATTTATTCCTAAAGGAAAGAGAATAGGCAAATATACTTCTGATGATATTCTGTTGACAGCAGATTGGTGTAATTTGTTACCCAGGAAAATACTCGGATACAAATCACCTGATGATCTATTCGAGAATGAGCTTGATAAGATTTATGCAACTTGATTTTTAAAAAGTGTGCAATTTCTTATTGCAATTTAGGCCAGTATATATTTTCGGTTTTTCAAAATTATCTACTAAACTAATACCAAAGGTGATGTATAGTCCTCACATAAAGCTTATTATTACAGCAATGAGACACTGGTAGGCTACCCTTTCTGGGAACTGGTGGTATCTATAAGATTTTCAACAAGGGTTCTAGTAGCACTAACTATAAGGACTTCCATATAAGTTTCTTTACTTTTTTACTAATTACAGATATAATATTAGCAAAAAGGTAAGGAAGTGATGCTGTTATGAAAGTACAAGCTACGTTGGATAATTTACTTAGTAAAAGTAATGGCACAATTAAAGTTTCTCAAGCACTTGAAGCTGGAATTTCTAAACCTGCATTTTATGAATACGTAAAGCGAAATAATCTGGAAAATGCCAATAATGGAATTTACTATCAACAACATGCTTGGAGCGACTACTTATATTTTATACATTTAAGATGTAAACAAGCAGTATTTTCTCATGAAACCGCACTATATTTGCACGAACTGACGGACAGAGAACCTTTTAATTATTCTGTTACGGTAATCACAGGATATAACCCAACCAACTTAAAAAAGGATGGGGTTAAAGTATATAGTGTAAAAAAGGAGCTGCATCATGTTGGTTTGACTTTGATTAAAACAAATTTCAACAATGATGTTCCGGTATACGATTTAGAAAGAACAGTATGTGATATTATACGTTCTAGAAACTCTATGGATTATCAGGTTTTTCAGGATACATTAAAGAATTATTTAAAAAGACGTGATAAAAATTTAAAATTGTTAATGGAGTATGCTGCATTATTTAGGGTTAAGAATGTTCTCAAAAAATACCTGGAGGTGCTACTATGATTATAACTTCTGGAACACAACTAAAAGATATGATAAAAAATTTAGCCAGAAAACATTCTGCTGATTCACAAATTCTATTAAGGACATATATGACAGAACGTTTTTTGGAACGCCTATCACAATCTAGCTATAAGAATAACTTCATAATAAAGGGAGGTATGCTTATAACAGCTATGGTAGGAATACAAAGTCGTTCTACTATGGATCTAGATACCACAATTAAAGGCTTTACGCTGAATCAAGATGAATTAGAATCCATTATAAATCAGATATGCTTAATCAATATCAATGATGGAGTTACCTTTGAAATTAAAAGCTTTTCAGAGATTATGGACGAAGCAGATTATCCTGGAGTACGCATCTCAATGAATTGCTTCTACGATAACATTAGAATCCCTATGAAATTAGATATTTCTACCGGAGATGTCATAACACCTAAAGAAATTGCTTTTAAATATCAACTCATGTTTGAAAAAAGGGAAATCGCTTTATTAGCATATAACATTGAAACTGTGTTAGCTGAAAAAATAGAAACCATAATTGCCAGAAATATTACTAATACAAGGATGAGAGATTTTTATGACATCCATGTTCTTTTGAAGAGCTATACAGATCAAATTAATTACAAAATTTTAAAGCTTGCATTCAATGCAACCTCTACCAAAAGAGTTACAAAAAAGTTAATGATTAATGCAGAATCTGTATTTGATGAATTGGCCAATGATGCAGATATGATCAAATTGTGGAAACGATACCAGGATAACAATAATTATGCCAATGAATTGCTGTGGGCGGATGTTGTCAACTCCGTAAAGTCCTTATATTTGAAAATACAGTAAACATATTCATTACTATATTTTTCTGATAGATAAATATACTTCTGATGATATTCTGTTGACAGCAGATTGGTGTAATTTATTACCTAGGAAAATTCTAGGCTACAAAACGCCGGATGATCTGTTCGAGAATGAACTCGATAAGATTTACGCAGCTTAATTTTCAAAAAGTGTGCAACTTCTAATTGCAATTTAAATTATGAAAACAACGCTAACAAATTGATTTTTCACATACGTTATCTTCCAACTATCAAAACTTAAAACTTATGATAGTGTGTGAAGGCCAACGTATTCAATAGCTTTGCAGGCTATCAAAACTTAGTATCAAAAAGCGTATCAAAAGCAACTGTTTTAGTGTATAATAGGAACAGAAATAAACTTGATATAGGGGGAGAATTATGATATACGGATACGCACGAGTGAGCACCAAAAAACAACTTACTGGTAACAGCATAGAAGAACAACATAGAACTCTCCTAGAACAGGGATGCACAAAAATAATAGAAGAACAGTGTACAGGTAAAACTACCGATAGACCGAAATTAAGTGCTCTGATGGGGCAATTGAAAAAGGGCGATACATTGGTAGTAACTAAGCTTGACCGCTTGGCTAGAAACGTTGTGGAAGGCGTGACGCTTATCCGTGAGTTGTTGCAGGCTGGTGTTAAAGTACACGTACTGAATGTAGGCCTTTTGGATGATACTCCAATGGGCAATTTTTTTATAACCACACTTTTAGCCGTAGCTGAGCTGGAGCGCAGCATGATTGTGGAACGTACTCAGGCTGGTAAGGAAGTGGCTAAAAGTAAACCTGGATACCGTGAAGGCAGACCAAAGATTGCTAAAAGTCGTCTGGAAGCTGCTCTGAAAATGGTGGATGAAGGGAATTCCTATAAGAAAGTAGCAGAGCTTATGGATATCGGTGAGGCGACGCTTTATCGTGCTCGTGCAAGGCAAAGAGCAGATGCTATTACAGCTGTATTACCCCATTGACCATAGAGTTATCTTGATTTGAATGGAGTGCATATAATGCCAAAATCTGAAGCAATAGAATATAAAAGAGTAAGTCCTTACGCTGATTCCGGATCTTTGACTAGAGAACAGTATCTTTTTAAGGAGATGCGTATAGTGGCCCAAATGCGTGTAGAAGGGCTTGCTGATGGAGAAATTGTAGAAAAAATATATAGAGAAAACGTTTTCCAATATCCTACGGAAAAGATGCTAAGAAACATTGCGAGGACTTGTTTAAGACGTCTTAAAGCTTTAGATGATGATGCTTTGCTTAAGGTTATTGCATTAGGAGCCATAGATGAAGCTAAACAGGTCTGCTTGTATGCGATGATGCAGCAAAATCGTTTGGTTCGAGATTTTATGATTAAGGTAATCGGTGAAAAATACAGTAATCGAGATTACCACTTTAAGAAAACAGAAGTAAATAGTTTTTTGATGAATATTCAGGAGCAGGACTTATGGGTTGCTTCATGGAGCGACAGCACTATGAATAAGATTCGTCAGGTCATGGTAAAAACGCTGGTAGACAATGATTATTTGGATAGTCATAAATCAGAGATCCTCAATACTATTACTATCCAGCCTGCTTTAGAAAATGTTTTAAGAGAAAAGAATCCTGCTGCATTGGTAGCATTTAATTGTTTGTATTAAGGGAGTTCCAGATATGTCTGAAAGAAGAAATATAAATGAACGTCTTGATGAGCTTGGTGCATTGTTGGCATCTGAGGATCTGCGCACAGGCAAAGGCTTAATGAATGAAGAGAATATTAGAATCTTTGACTATTCTCCTGAAGATGAAATGGCAGTGCGCCGTTTCGTAAAGATGATTGAGTCTAACAAATCAGACTATGGTGACGTCAAGGTCTTTAATTTATTTGATGTGTTCTTGAATCTCTGTAATGATTGTGCTAGCGTAGAAGATATTGTAGCTGAAGAAGAATATTCCGGCTCTGAATATATTCTGGAAATAATGCAGGATTTTGCAGATAACAAGTCCATTGTAAATAAAATGCTTGATTTAGGCATGAATGATGCTGCTGTAGTAGTATTAACAGGTCTTGGAGAAATTTATCCAATTGCAAGATTGCATCTGTTGTTGTCTGCATTACAGCCTTATAGAGATAGTAAGGCTGTTGTGGCCTTATATCCAGGGGAGTTTACCGGAGAACAGGTTAAGCTGTTTAATAAATTGGCACCGAGTAATTATTACAGAGCCATTGGGGTTATTAAGTAATTTGCTGTGTAAGGAGTGGGTTGAATGTTAATCAGGGATATGTTCAGTAAGGACATCAATCGTAGAATCAATGGTGTCGTTAAGGTTGGTCAGGCCGAAGAAAGCGTTGTTTACCAAGAGGTAAGTGAATATGTTGTTACTGATGAATTAAAGCAGCATTTCACTAAATTTTTTAAGACCTATGATCGTGCTTTTGATTTACATACTGATGGTATAGGTGTATGGATCAGTGGCTTTTATGGCAGTGGTAAATCTCACTTTATGAAAATGTTGGCTTATCTTTTGGAAAACAAGAAAATTGGCAGCAGCGATACTGTCAGCATGTTTGCTGATAAATTTGCTGATGCTCCTGATTTATATAAAATTATCAAAAGAGATACAGCTGTAGAAACTGAAACCATTCTATTTAACATTGATATAGAAGGTTCTGTAGAAAAGGATAAAACTGCTATACTTCGTGTTTTAGCAAAAATGTTCTACCAGCACCTGGGATTTTGGGGTGAAAATCTTAAGGTTGCACGTTTTGAATATTTTCTGTATCAGGACAATAAGTTAGCAGATTTCATCAAATATTTTGAAGAGGCAAGCGGCAAAGAATGGAACCTTGCTCGTAAGGCTTTTGGCTTGCAGGGCAGAGCTGTAGTAGCTGCTTTAATGAAAATATATGGCATGGATGAAGAAGATGCTAAGAAATGGCATCGTGATAGAGATGTATCAGACTTTAGTATTGCAGCTCTTGTAGATGATATTAAATGGTATATTGACCGTAAACCTGAAAATTTCCGCCTGCTCTTTATGATTGACGAAATGGGACAGTATGCTGGCAGCGACACCAGCTTGTTGCTTAATTTGCAGTCTGCTGTTGAGGAAATTGGTAATGTCTGTGGTAACAAATTATGGATTATTTGCACAGGCCAACAGGCTCTTGACCAAATCATTAAAGTAAGAAATGAAGAGTTTTCTCGTATTCAGGCACGTTTTGAAACTATTCTGGCTCTTTCTTCCAGTTCTGCTGAGGAAGTTATCCAAAAGCGTATTTTAGATAAAAAAGAAGATGCTGCTAAACTTCTTGATAAGGAGTATGCTAAAAAGGACGCTGTGCTGCGTAATCTGTTTACCTTTACTTCAGAAACAGTTGGCAGTATGCAGGGTTATGGCAGTAAAGAGGAATTTAGTAAATACTATCCCTTTGTTCCCTATCAATTCTTCCTTTTGCAGAAGGTGTTTTCTGAGCTTAAAAAGCACGGTGCTATAGGTCCCCACCAATCTGGTACAGAGCGTTCTATGCTTTCCGGATTTAAGGATGCTGCAGAAGCGTTACAGGGCTATGAGCATAACCATCTTGCACCGTTCTATCGCTTTTATGAAACTATTAAGGATGCTATTGATATCCCTACTAAAGAAGTAATTAATGATTGTGCCAAAAATGTTAGTGCAGGACGTTTGCAGGAAATGGATGTGAATGTCTTAAAGCTTCTGTACTTGCTGCGCTATGTAAATAAGGCTGTTCCTGCTAATCTTGATAATATCATCATTTTAATGGCTGATAATATTGACGTAGATAAGCAGATTCTTCGTGAAGAGCTTCGTAACTCCTTAAATCGTCTGATGAGAGAGAACTATATTGAAATCAGCGGTGATATTTACTATTTCTTGACTAATGAAGAACAGGACGTAAAGGTTGATATTAATGCTGTTCAAGTCGAATCTGGTCAGGTTCGTCAAAAAATTGGCGAAATTTTCATTTCTGAACTGTATAAGAGCAGAAAAATTCGCTGCGGAAAAAATGACTTTGAATTTGATTGCAAGGTAGATGATGTTGTTTGTGGCAGCAGCGGCAACGATATGGTTTTGCAAATTCTGACCGGAACCGATGAAATTAATCCTCAAAATGAGATTGATGTGGCAAGTAGAGCTATTGTTGTGCTGCCAGCCAATAATTGTTATGACCTTTTAGAATCTGCCAATAAAATCCGCACCTATGTAAAACGTAATAATGTGAACGATATGACAGAGTCTAAGCGTGCAATTGTTAGCAAATATCAGACGAGAGCTAGTCAGTACGAAAGTGAAGCTGTAGAGAACTTAAAGAAAGCCATTGAAGGTGCAGAATTTATTGTTTCCGGTGAAAAGGTTAAACTTACTGGAGATATGAAGCACAAGCTGGATGAGGCTTTAGAACAGCTCGTATATTGTGTTTATAGTTCCTTCCGTCTAGTTGACTACCAGCCAGACAGTGATGCCGATATTAAGGCTATTGCTAATGGTAAAAGAAATGAATTAGAAGGATATGAGAGCAATAAAGAGGCTGCGGATAAGGTGGCAGAATATCTGCAAATGATGGCTGACCAAAAGCAACCTGTTTCTATGGCTGCCCTACATACACGCTATCAGGCAAAACCATACGGTTGGCGTGAAATTGATATTGCTGCAGTTATGGCTAAGCTGATGCTTGACCAAAAGGTAATTGTTAAATATAGCGGAGATGTAATCAAGCCAGAAAATAAAAACTTGCCTTATATGCTGCGTCAGAAAAGCTACACAGGCAGTGTACTAGTTAGCCCAAAAGTAAGTGCTTCTGCTCAAACTATTAGAATCGTAAAGGATTTCCTGCAAGAGTTCTTTAATGTGATGGATATTCCTAACGATGAGGATGGTGTAGTTGAGTTTATTAAGCTTCGTTTTACAGAGTTGAATGATAAGTACAGGGCACTGCAGAGCAATTATGTAAACGCTAGTTACCCTGGTCAAGATACTGTTAAAGACTCCGTTAGGCGTCTAAATAATATTCTCAATCAGGCTAATGATAATATAACTTTGTTGGAAAGTCTTAAACAAAACCAGGATGTTCTTTTTGATATGCAGGATGCTATGGATAATGTAATCAACTTCTTTGCTAACCAAAAAGATATCTTTGACAGCGGCGTAAAGACTTTAAAAGATCTTAAAGATGATGAAATAGATTATCTCTATAAGGACGAAACGGTTAAGGCAGCAATTACTAAAATCCGCAAATACACCACTATTAGTGATGACTATAATTATAACAATCTTACACAGGTAAGGAATCTCATTGATACAGTCATTAGATATCATAATGAAAGACTTGCAGAAAAACGTGCAGAGTTTTTACAGTGCGTTAAGGATTGTAGAGAGAACTTCCATGAAGAGCTGGCCAAATATAGCGAGAAATGCCAAGAAAATGAGGAAATCAGAGTTAATGTCGAGAAGTTTGTAAAGGAAACCGATCAGAAATTTGCGGAGCAAGAAAGTGGTATTGATAAAACGGGACTGCTTTCTGTTCTTGAAGGTAAGATTAGTAGTATTCAAAAAAATACTGTTACCTACAAAGCTCATTTATACGAACTTGCAAATCCTGTTGTGGTACCGGTAAAACCTGTAGAACCAATTCCACCTGTTGACCCCAATAATAATGACAAACCTAAGCCAAAGGTTAAGACAAAAAAAGTCTATAACAAGGTGCTTAGTATGCCTAATGCTGAATTGGAAACAGAAGCTGATATTGATAATTATCTTGCTGGTATTAAAGTGCAACTTATGAAACTGAAAAAGGATTGTGACATTGTAGAGATTAAATAATACATTCATCAAGTGAGTTTGTTGGAACGAATAAATTACAGCAAGCTCATTTGATAATTCACTTGATTGTTTAAGGTAGTGGAGGAGTACAATCCGCATAAAATGGTCATACCTAAGGAATCAAGTGAGCTTGTTGGAACGAATAAATTACAACAAGCTCATTTGCTAAATCAGGTATAGCGGTTGAAATTTGTTATGGAAAGGTTGAATATACATGGACAAGAATGCGATTAAAAAGTTCGCTGTGTGGGCAAGACGCGAGCTGATAGAAAAAGTTACCAAAAAGGCCATGCTTTACGGTGTGACAGCATCAGAAGTTGTTGATGCTGATGCAGACGTTGTAAATGGCATGGTGCTTTCAGAGGCTCAAAAAAAGGAGCGTAAAGCTCTTATTGACAGAGTTTTTGAAAAGGGATATGAACAGGTAATGGAAGAGGTTGCCTATACATGGTTCAACCGTTTCTGTGCGTTGCGTTTCATGGAGGTCAACAACTACTTGCCCAGCTATGTGCGTGTATTTACCAATGAAGATAACAAATTCAAACCCCAAATTATTGCAGAAGCTTTGTCCTTGGATTTGGATGGTCTTGATAAAGAAGTTGTTCATAGATTGAAGCTAGATAATAAGGACGAAGAACTGTACAAGTATCTTCTGATTACTCAGTGCAACGCCCTTAATGCAGTGCTGCCTAAAATGTTCCAAAAAATTCAGGACTATACCGAGCTGCTGTTCCCAGACAACTTGCTCAGAGAAGGCAGCGTTGTTGAGCAGATGGTTAGCAATATTCCTGAAGAGGATTGGAAGGATACCGTTCAGATTATTGGCTGGCTCTATCAATACTACAACAGTGAACCCAAAGATGAGGTTTTTGCTAATCTGAAAAAGAATATTAAAATTACCAAGCATACCATTCCTGCAGCTACTCAGCTTTTTACTCCTGATTGGATTGTACGCTATATGGTTGAGAACAGCCTTGGTCGTATTTGGGTAGAAGGTCATCCTGACGAAGAACTGCAGTCTAAATGGAAATATTATCTTGAAGAAGCCAAGCAAGAACCAGATGTGGCTGCAAAGCTGCAAGAAATCCGCAAAGAGTATGCAGATTTAAGGCCGCAGGATATCAAATGTATTGACCCATGCATGGGCAGTGGTCACATTTTAGCCTATATGTTTGATGTGCTGATGGATATTTACCGCAGCAATGGCTACAACGACCGCAATGCTGTTAAAGAAATCATTAACAACAATCTTTTTGGTCTTGATATTGATAAACGTGCAGCACAGCTCGCCTATTTTGAAGTAATGATGACTGCATGCAAGTACAATAGACGCTTCTTGAATAGTGGTATTCAGCCTCGTGTTTATGCAATTGTAGAATCCAATAAGGTTGACCGTGAATTGCTGCAATACTTTGGCACCAGCTTGGATGAATTGAATCGTGAGAACGCCATAAATCAGCTTAATGGACTCTTAGATTGCCTCCATGACGCTAAAGAATATGGCTCCATCATAAGTGTACCTGAATACGACTTTGAGCTTCTCAGAGAGTTTGTAAGCGAATTTGACGCTCAACAAAACATCTTTGCAAGTGGAAATATGGAACCATTGCAAGAAAAACTGCAGGACATGATTAACGTTGGTGAACTGCTGGCACATAAATATGAAGTAGTTGTAACCAATCCCCCTTACATGGGCTCTAATGGTATGGGCATCAAGCTTTCAGAATATGTTAAGAAGAAATATCCTGATAGTAAGAGTGACCTGTTTGCAGTATTTATCGAAGTATGTAGGGACTTTACAAAAGCTAATGGTTTCCAAGCTATGATTACACAACACTCTTGGATGTTTTTGAGTAGTTTTGAAAAGTTAAGAAAAAAATTATGTGAAGTTGATATCATTAATATGGTTCATCTAGGACCACGAGCATTCGAAGAAATTGGTGGAGAGGTTGTTCAGACAACAGCTTTTGTATTAAAGAAATTATCTATGTGTGACTATAATGGTACTTATTGTAGATTGATTGAAGCAACTACACAACAAGGAAAAGAAAAAATGTTTTCAAGTGGCTCTAATAGGTATTTTTCTAACAGAGCAAATTTTGTTAATCTTCCAGGATCACCGATTGCTTATTGGACTAATGATGCATTGATTTCTTCTTTTAAAAATGGAACAATATTAAAACAATTTGGAAGAGTTACTCTAGGTATGAGGACTGGGGATAATAACAGATTTTTGAGATTATGGTATGAAGTCCGAAACGATATTTCAAATTATTCAGCTAGTTCCTCTGTAGATGCTTTAAATAGTAATAAAAAATGGTTTCCTTATAACAAAGGTGGAGAATTTCGTAAGTGGTATGGAAATACAGTTTATGTAGTAAACTGGGAACATGATGGTGCTGAAATAAAAGAACAT
Source organism: uncultured Phascolarctobacterium sp. (assembly GCA_900544885.1). Classification (GTDB taxonomy): domain Bacteria; phylum Bacillota; class Negativicutes; order Acidaminococcales; family Acidaminococcaceae; genus Phascolarctobacterium_A. The sequence continues at coordinate 10,436 of UQWU01000041.1, forward strand.
ACTAGAATGATGTATCCCAATTTAGGTGATAATCTCAGTTGGAAAATAACAAGTGAAGATAAATACTTTACTAGTGGTATTGCATGGTCTAGAATTAGTAGTAATAATTTTGGTGTAAGACTTTGTGATAGCAATTTAATTTTTGATACTGCTGCACCTATGTTTTTTCCAAAAGAAGATAGTAGCCTTAGATACATGGTTGGATTTATGTGTTCTAAGGTGGCAAAAGTAATATTGTCTATTTTAAATCCAACATTAACATTCCAGGTGATTGATGTAGGCAACTTACCTATAATAGAAAATGAAAAATATATCAACGATATTGAAGAATTAGTCAACAGTAGTGTTTTAATTGCTAGAATAGATTGGGATTCTTTCGAAACCTCTTGGGATTTCAAAAAGCATCCTATGATTATGAACGTGAGCCGTATTAGTGATGCTTATGCTAAGTGGTCTGATGAGTGTGCTGAGCGTTTTGAGCAGCTGAAATCTAATGAGGAGGAGCTTAACCGTATATTTATTGATATTTACGGCTTGCAGGATGAGCTGACTCCTGAGGTTGAGGATAAGGAGGTTACTGTAAATCGCTTCTATGACAGCAAGGAGGCTATTCCTGAGTCTATGAAGGGCAGCAGCTATGCTCTTACTAAGCTTGATGCTGTGAAGAGCTTTATTAGCTATGCTGTTGGCTGTATGTTTGGCCGCTATAGCTTGGATAAGGAAGGCTTGATTTATGCCGGTGGCGAATGGGATGATAACAATTATCGTGTTTTTGCTGCAGATAAGGATGCTATTATCCCTGTTTGTGACGACGAATACTTTGAGGATGATATCGTTGGTCGCTTCATCAACTTTGTAAAGGTTGTTTACGGTGAGTCTGACCTAGAGGAAAACCTGCAGTTTATTGCTGATACCTTGGGTGGTAACGGTTCTGCTCGTGATGTTATACGTAGTTACTTTACTAGCAGCTTCTATGCTGACCACTGCAAGACTTACCAAAAGCGTCCTATTTACTGGCTGTTTGACAGTGGTAAGAAAAATGGCTTTAAGTGCCTTGTTTATATGCATCGTTATCAAAAGGACACCATTGCTCGCATTCGTACAGATTACTTACATGAGCAGCAGGCACGCTATCGCACCGCTATTGCCGATTTGCAGGCTCAAATCGCAGAAGCTGCTACTAGCACTCGTGTAAGAGTGCAAAAGCAGCTTAAAAAGCTACAGGAGCAGGCAGACGAGGCCTTGGCTTATGAAGAAAAAATCCATCACATGGCAGACCAAATGATTGGTATTGACCTTGATGATGGCGTAAAGCATAACTATGAAATCTTTAAGGATGTACTTGCGAAGATAAAATAAAGGGGGAATGACAGTGCCTACAACTATAGAAGTTAACAAGCAGAGTGTAAAACAGCTATTAGAGGGTGGTAAGGAAAAGCCTTTTGTTATTCCTGAGTATCAGCGTCCTTATGCGTGGGATGAGGAACAAATTCAGACCTTAATTGATGACTTGTGGGAATTTACTACAAGTAAGGATGGCAATAATGATGAGAAGAGCACATATTTTCTTGGTTCAATAGTTTCTTATGAGGAAAATGGTGAGCAAGAAATCATTGACGGCCAGCAACGTATTACTTCTTTATTCTTACTGCTCAGAGCAATTTACACAATGCTGCAGAATGCAGACGGACAGTCAAAGAAGGCTAAGAATTTTATCCAGCAAATAGAGCCAGCTATTTGGCGTACAGATAAGTATACTGGCGAAGTAGATTATTCTAATATCCTGCTTACCTCTAAGGTTATGAATAATGAAGGTAATGAGATATTAAGAAATATTTTAAAAACAGGTAAGGCTGATAACTCTGCCAACGATAATTATTCTAAGAACTATCTGCTGCTGCAAAAGCTTATAGCTGAGTTATCACAGAATAATCCTTTAATGATTTATGATTTTATCTATGATATTCTCAATAAAGCAATTTTGTTGCCAATTTCTGCTGATTCACAAGATACAGCTTTGACAATCTTCTCAACTTTGAACGATAGAGGTTTACCTTTGTCAGATTCAGATATCTTTAAGGCTAAAATCTATAATCAACACACCGAGTCTGATAAAGCCAGATTTATTGATAGTTGGAAGGATTTGGATAATATTGCTAATGAAGCTGACGAAGATATTCAACAGTTGTTCTATTACTATATGTTCTATTTGCGTGCATTAGAAAAGGATAATAAAACAACCACACCTGGCTTACGAAAATATTATTCTGCCAATAAGTTTAAAAGATTATTCCAACCTGATTTAATGGATAATTTATTTACCGTTGCAAAGTTATGGAACGTTATCAATAAACATACTCAGATTCAAGATGAACCTTGGACAAATAATGCTGAAATTCAACAGGCACTTGATGTATTAAGTTCCTATCCTAATGAATTTTGGAAATATCCAGTAACAACATATTATCTGCAACATAGAAACAACACTGATTTTGAGGATAAATTTAAACGTTTCCTACATAAGTTAATAGAAGGATTGCTAGTTAAATATTTGGAAATTCCTACAATCAATGCTGTTAAAGGTGATATTCTGAAATTGAATGTATATATAGTCACTAACGATGTTCCTGTTTTTGGCTTTAAAATGGCAGATGAACAGCAGCTTAAAACAAAGATTAAAAATCCTCATAGAAATGTTGTGCGTATGCTTTTGAAGCTGATGGCTTATAATGAACAAACGACATTGTTACCTGATAAGTGGGAGATTGAGCACATTTTCCCGCAGAAATGGCAAAATACTTATTTTCCCCATTCATCTGAAGAAGATGTTAAAGAGAAAATTGAACACATCGGTAATAAGCTACCCTTTGAAAAAAGATTAAATATTATTGCAGGTAACGGTTATTTCTCCAAAAAGAAGAAGGAATATTCCTGCTCTAACATTATTATTACTAAGAAGATGGCTTCTATAGATGTTGATGAATGGAGTATTGATAATATCGTTGAACGTGATATCATGACGGCTGATACTATTATCAAAATTTTGGAAAAATGGAACAATGAATACAAAAACATTGCTCCGGAAACAGCCGCTCAACCTACTTCTGAAGAATTAGCAATGATTAAAAAATTTAAAAAGAACGGTTGGGTTTAATACTAAAAGATAGGAGCGTTTTATTTTGGAGATAGAACAGATTACCAAAGAGCTGAATAAACGCTTTGCAGAGCCTTTGAAGGAATATTATGATAGGCGTGTAATCTTTTGGTACGATCCAGACAAAGAGTTTGCAGATGAAATTGCTGACTTGCAGCTGAATAATGCCAAGGTATTAGCGCTTACCGGAAAGAATAATTTTGCCGCAAAGCTAACCTTGCACCAAGACCAGGAAAGCAATTATCTTGTCTATTGTCCCCTGCTCTATGAAAAACAGGAGGATAATTGGCTTTTAGATGTAGAGCTTTACAGTGAGGAGTTTAGGGCTGATGTTGTTTCCATTTGGATGAATGAGCTGCATATCCCCAATGAAGAAAGATTCCGCAAAGTGGTGCAGGCACATAAAAAGTTTTTCAACGCCAAGGAGCGTCGTAACAAATTTGCTGCTATAGTACCTAATGTACAAATACCACAGCAGATAAATTATGGCGTAATGGCTGTATTAGTTGGTTGTCGTGACGCAGAAGCTCCGGCAATTATCAAAGCAGTATTGTGCAATGATTTAAATAATGATACTAACACTGCTTATCAAAACCTTGTAGCCTATAATTGTCATGGTATGCTGCATACACTTGCTGCCTTAGCTACTGGTTATAGCCAGGGTGATGACTTTGATGTTTTTGGTTTAGCACGGTATGTAATTGTTTCAGCTCTTAGCAAGAATCTGAAAGAAGAATACCTGAAAGGTTTGGAGCATTATTACAGTGGCAGTAAGCAAGCATTTTGCTATGATTTAGTTGCTGAGTGGATGCGTAGTGCTGAAAAGGATATTTATGTCAAAGTAGCTAATGTAGTAGAATTGGATTTGCAGTTAGCTGAGCGACTGAACAAGGCTGTTATTAAAGATTTGCTGTTCATCGAGTGCCTGCCATGCGTGAATCAGTGCATTTTACAACAGCTGTTAAACGATATTGCTCATAACATCATTGATATCGCAACTATTAGAGAGACTATAGAAGCGCGCAGAACTCTGTTATATTATGACAAGTATTCCTATTATTATGATGGATTGCAGGCCGTAGAAAGAATGCAGGAATTTTATCTTCATAATGCAGCTGGTTTCCATGAGCCGCTTCCTGAAAAGGTGTGGCAGGAATATTGCAGTGAATACTATAAGATGGATGGCTACTACATAGATTTTTACCTGGCCTTTAGAAATCTGAAGGAAAGTAATGATGTAGTTCTTGATGACTTGTTTAAACAGGTTGCGGAATTTGTAGATAATCTGTACAATAACTGGTTCTTACCTGAGCTGAATACTAACTGGACTAATACTGCTGGCGTACAGCTTAGTGATACAGGCCGTATTGATGGTTTGAAGCAGCAGGTTGATTTTTATAGGGATAATATTGCTGATTTCGAAAATAGAATCTTTGTTATTATTTCTGATGCTATGCGATATGAGGTTGCAGCACGTATGTCCGGACAGTTAGAGCAGGATATGCAGTGCACCGTGAAGCTTGATTCCTGCCAGGGTATTTTCCCTACCATTACACCTTTTGGCATGGCTGCTCTGCTGCCTCATAATGAACTGACTGTAGAATATAACAATGATAGACTAGCTGTTATGGCAGACGGAGTGAAAACTGAGTCAAACTATAGAGAAAAAATACTTAGAACTGCTAAAGCTAATAGCGTAGCTATTACTGCAGAAGAACTGCTCAAGGCCAAGCGTGATGAGCGCAAGGAAATGGTGAGGGGTACTGATGTTGTCTATATCTATCATAATGTTATTGATAATGGTGGCCATGACGATAATCCTGATACCAGTATGGACTGCATTAATGCCATAAGGGAAATCAAGAACATCATTCGCATTATTGTAAGTGATGTAGGTGGTACTAACATTATCGTAACTGCTGATCATGGCTTTATGTATAATCATAGGGCACTTAATGAAAGTGATAAGGTTGACGCTAAAGACTTTAAGGATCATGCAGTTGATATGGGCAGACGTTATGCGATTCTGCGCAAGGATAGTATGACTCCTCAGTACCTGCTTAAAGTAAATTTGGCTGCAGGGAATGATAAGTATGATGGATATGCACCAAGAGAAGGTATTCGCATCAAGAGTGGTGGTAAGGGTACAAAGTTTGTTCATGGTGGTATATCCTTACAGGAAATGGTTATACCTGTATTGAGATTTACTCATCATCGTAACAGCAGTGCAACCTATCGTAAGAACAACGATAAATTTGACACTAAACCAGTTGCCATCGGTTGCAGCTCTATTGGCTTAACTATTAATAATCCTACATTTAGCCTTAATTTCTACCAAAAGGATGCTGTAAGCAATAATAGAACAGCGGAGACTTATAAGCTGTACTTTATTGATAAAGTTGGACGTACTATTTGTCAGCCTGTAAGTATCATTGCAGATAAGACTTCTGAAAATATCCAAGAACGACAATTCAGACCTCATTTCATTCTGAATAATCAGACCTATGATAAAAATGAAGTATATTATTTGGTTATGGAAGCTGAATCTACAGGTGAAAAACATAAGCATGAGTTTAGGATTAATATAGCTTTTGAGTTGTAAGGCCTTGAAAGTACGGCATACTGCACAAACAACACAAAATTACTGATTAACTCATAGAAATATCCTGTGAGGGTATTAAAAGCACAAAAGCCTAGCATAAACCTATAAAAGGTCGTTGCTAGGCTTCTTTTTCACTTCTTGAGACAAACATATTTTCTGCCTAAATTGCAATAAGAAATTGCACACTTTTTAAAAATCAAGCTGCATAAATCTTATCAAGCTCATTCTCGAATAGATCATCAGGTGATTTGTATCCG
>UQWU01000042.1 GCA_900544885.1 uncultured Phascolarctobacterium sp.
AGTTGCATTACGAACGGATATCTGACTAACAGATAATTTTTTGTTGTATATTTTTTTATGATTTGTGTCTAAAATTTGTTGACTAGTGCAGGAGCTAAATGCCCAAGCTGAATTTGCCTCCTTACGCATTGCCTCCCGTGATGCACATAGTAATTGTGCATTGTGGATTAGTGATGCAGAACATGCTCCTCTAACAACAATCGAAGGTTATCCTGATTTAGACTTGCGTTGGCCTGCACATGCTATCATCGGCACTAAAGGTTTTGAATTTATTGACGGTCTCGACCCACAAAAATATAATTTTCAAGTATTCAAAGGTATTGAACCTGACAAACATCCCTATGGTGCTTGTTACCATGATCTGAAAAACACTTTATCCACTGGTGTTATTGAATATCTGAAATGCCATAATATTACTACTGTTATCTGCGGTGGTCTGGCCACTGATTACTGCGTAAAAAATACTGTCCTCCAGCTACGTCAAGTCGGCTTTGAAGTTATCTTAAACAAAGCAGCATGCCGTGGTATTGCTGAAGAAACCATTGCGCAGGCGATGGAAGAAATGGATCAAGCAGGTGTACATTTCATTGAAAATGCCGCTGAGCTGCAAGCTTAAAAAGAACAGAAACCCCTCTGAAATTTCAGAGGGGTTATTTTTAACCTAAAATACGTAATTCGTGAGATTTACCTGTTAAGGAACGAGCACCGTTTTCAGTAACGACATAGGTATTTTCCGTACCTACCATACCTAAACCAGGTAAGGCAATTTTTGGCTCAACAGCAAATGTCATGTTCGGCTGTACTTCCTGTTTAAAGCCTTTTGCTAAAGCAGGAGCTTCATCCATCACTAAACCAATGCTATGCCCCAAAAATTTACCACCGTTCATGAATGCATCACCATAAATATTATTGAATTTAGCCATAGTATTCAAATAAATATCTTCAATAACAGCACCAGGACGTAAACGAGTAATTACTTCTTGTTCTAATTCCAGACAACGTTTTTGTGCTTCCAAAATTTGGGCAGCTTGTTCATCCTTCTTGATATCACCATAATAATAAACTACAGTTTTATCTGTATGATAGCCATCTACACCGCAAGGAATGTCCAAATAAACAAGACGACCGGACTTTAATTTGCGAAAAGCATTGCCGATGGATTGCACAGCAATACAAGTGCCATTAGTTCCACCAGGGCCATCAAAAGCAGTACGTACAAGACCGCTCTTACCAAAAGCAGCAATACCGATAACCTCTTCACCCATAGGCAGATTAAAACGAGCAATACCATGAGAACCACGAGCTACCATTTCGCTATATAAATCAATAGCCAGCTGTGCCTCACTAATGCCGCCTTTTATAACTTTAGGAGCAATAACGTCTAAAACAGTTTCATGAATAGCACCGCTGATTTCCATCATCTGCAGCTCATAAGTGCTTTTAATCATGCGAATATCTTGAATGACATTATCAATACCCTCTAATTGCTCAAACGCAAAATATTTATGTAGCATACGTTCCCAGTCAACAGTTGCTTTCTTGGTTTCGATATACATAATTTTCGGACTGCTGCCATAAAAAGCTGCTGCTTCACGGAAGCTATGCATGGGACGAATATCAGCAAAATGAGATTCCTTGCACGCTCTATCATAGCTACGACGTACCCACAAAACCGCATCGTCAGGACGGATAATTAAAGCACCCTCCTGCATAGTGCCGGTAAAATAATACATGCTTACTTTATGGCTGATTGCTACCATTTCCCAACCAGGATGAGTAACATCCATTGCATTGCGGAAATTTACTAAACGCTTTTCTAATTCAGCAGCAGGAACAAGACGAAGATCATCGGTAAAAACAGATTCTTTTTCCAAAATAGCCATTTGCTATCCCTCGCTTATAAATAATTTAAAATTTCCTTGGCATGATGTAAGACGATGTCAGGCTTAATAGCACCGTTTTCCACATCATCCATAGTAGCTTCACCTGTCAGTACCATAACTGATAAAATTCCGTTATTTAAGCCAAATGCAATATCAGTACTTAAACGGTCACCAACCATGGCAATTTCATCTTTTTTAAAGCCTGTTTTATCTAAAACTACATCAACCATATATTGATAAGGTTTACCGAAAATCATGGACGGACTTTTACCTGTCGCAGTTTTGATAAGCTCAATCATCGCACCTGTATCAGGAATAAATTCTCCACCTTCAATCGGGCAACGTACATCAGGATGAGTAGCTACATAAGGAACACCTTTGTCAATCAAGCGGCAGGCAGTGCTTAAACGGTCATAAGTCAAAGTTTGATCAAAGCCTACAACAACATAATCTACAGCATCATCAATACTCTCCGCTAAAGTAAAGCCTGCTTCAGTAATACTTGCTAATAACTGCGGTGTACCCAAAACAAACAATTTAGCTTGAGGCTTATTCTTCTGCATCCAATTAGTCAAAGCATCCGAAGAAATTAATACTTCTTTACGCTTTACAGGAACACCTAAGCCATTCATTTTTTGTACATAATGATCATGACTGCGGGAAGAGTTGTTAGTCAATAAATAATATTCACGACCACTTGCTTTTAGTTTATCAAAAAAACCTTCCATTCCCGGAATCAGCTCATTACCTAAATTAATTGTTCCATCCATGTCAAAAAGAAAACACTTGATATTTTTCAAGCGAGCATAATCATAAGTCATAAATTACCCTCCAAATTATCGTTCAATAGTTTATATTATAATTCATAAATGTTAATTTACCAACATAGAATAAAGAAAAATAGAAAAAACAGAACTGATTTCTCAGTTCTGCTAAAAATTAACCTAACAATAATCTATCACTAGCCATTTCTGCACCACTTGCTTGTTCAAACATTGCCAGCAAATCTGCTATTTCTAGATGTTTTTTCTCTTCACCTTGTACATCAATTAAAATACGCCCGTTATGTAGCATAATCAAACGATTGCCATACCGCAGAGCATCACGCATATTGTGCGTAATCATCAATGTAGTCAAATTATCTCTATTAACAATTCTCTCTGTTAAATCCAACACTTTAGCAGCAGTTTTAGGGTCCAATGCTGCCGTATGTTCATCTAAAAGTAATAATTTAGGTTTTTTTAAAGTTGCCATCAGTAAAGTTAAAGCCTGACGCTGACCACCGGAAAGAAGACCTACTTTTGTGTTCATTCGTTCTTCCAAACCTAAATCTAACTCTTTCAACATTGCGAAAAAATAATCATGTTGTTTTTGCGGTAAACTCCAACATAACCCTGGAGTTTCACCACGATGAGCAGCTAAAGCCAAGTTTTCTTCAATCATCATGCCTGCCGCTGTACCTAACATAGGGTCTTGAAAAACGCGACCAATATATTTTGCTCTTTTATGTTCTGGCTGTCTCGTAATATCCACACCATCAATAATTATTTTACCTTGGTCTATTGGAAAAACTCCAGCAATCGCATTTAAAGTAGTCGATTTACCAGCACCGTTACCACCGATAACTGTTGTAAAATCACCTGGATTAAGATGTAAAGACAATCCCTGCAAAGCCTTTTTTTCATTAATTGTTCCTGGGAAAAATGTTTTGTAAATATTTTCTATGTGCAACATTTATCTTACCGCCTTCCTACGATTGAGTTTTTCCTTAAATAGCGGCATGGACAAAGCCAACGCTACTAAGACCGAAGTAAATAATTTAAGGTCATTGGGCGGCATCCCCATCGCTAAAACTAAAGCAATGACAATACGATAAACAATAGAACCAAGAACAACAGAAATCAAACAATTTTTAAAACTACGTGTACCAAAAAGTACTTCACCAATAATCACAGAAGCTAGACCGATAACAATAGTACCAGTACCCATACCCACATCAGCAAAGCCATTAGCTTGAGCAACTAAAGCCCCAGACATAGCCACTAAGCCATTACTTAGCAATAAACCTAAAATAATAGTAATATCTGTATCCACACCTTGAGCACGAATCATTTGTTGATTAAAACCGGTCGCACGAATCGCCGCACCTAACTGTGTTCCGAAAAACCAATATAAAATCAACCCACATAAAACAGTAATAAAACCACCAACAATAAATATGGTCTGTCCCATGTTGATACCTAAATATACTTGAGAAATTTTAAACAGAGTATCAACACCAAGAAGAGATAAGTTAGCTTTATCCATAATACGTAAATTTACTGAATATAAAGCAATCATAGTTAGGATACCTGCTAATAATGCCGGTATTTTCATCTTCGTATGTAGCAAACCAGTTACTACGCCTGCTAAAACGCCCGCAATAGCTGCCATTAATAAAGCTGTTAAAGGACCGCATCCTCCTGACAGCAAAGATGCTGCTACAGCTGCTCCAAGCGGAAAACTTCCCTCTACAGTCAAATCAGCAATATCTAATACTCGAAAAGTTATATATACACCTAAAGCCATCAGTGCCCACAATAATCCCTGGGCTACAGTAGAAATTAATAAAGACATATCCATTTTTGCCGCTCCTTTACTTATTCTTAAAGAAAAAGGCTGCCCAAATCATCTGACAGCCCTTTTTATTATTTTATTATTTCTGCATCTTTTAAGAGTTCTTCAGGAACGGACAAACCAATACGCGCAGCAGTTTTCATATTGATTGTAGTCTTAAAATCTTTTTGTGTTTGAATCGGCATTTCAGCAGGCTTTGCTTTGCCATGTAAAATATCTGCTGCCATCTCACCTGTTTGGAAGCCTAATTTGTAGTAATCAATACCTACAGTGGCTAATCCGCCATTATGCACCGGACCACTTTCACCACAAATAATAGGCAGTTTCGCTTCTTCTGTAATATAAGTTAAAGTAGGCATCGCAGAAGCGACAACATTATCAGTAGGTACATAAATAGCTTGTACTTTGCCGACTAAATTGCGGGCAGCTTGCTGAATATCATTGACATTGGATACAGTTATTTCCTCTACGGTAATTCCCTTGGCTAAAGCAGCTTGCTTTAAAACATCAACTTGTAACTGAGAGTTAACCTCACTAGAGCAATAAATAGTACCAATAACTTTTGCTTGCGGCACAAGCTTAACTAATAAATCCAGCTGACGCTCTACAGGATTCATATCACTTGTTCCAGTCACATTATTTCCAGGTTTATTATTATCTTTTACCAATTTTGCACTTTTGTAATCTGTAACAGCTGTAGCTACAATCGGAATATCACTAGTAACATTGGCTACAGTTTGCACAGCAGGCGTAGCAATAGCACAAATCAAGTCAACCTTATTGCTTACAAAACGCTGTGCAATATTTTGCAAATTAGATTGATCAGCCTGAGCATTTTGACGGTCATAAGTTACGTTCGCACCTTCCTTAAATCCTTTGGAAGCCATACCATCAACAAAGCCTTTATTAGCTTGATCTAAAGCATTGTGTTCTACTAACTGCACAATACCTACATCCACCTTAGCCTTTTCCGCTTTTTGTTCATTTCCACATCCAAAAGCTCCTAAAGCCAAGGAAAGCAACATAACTGTTGCTATTGCTTTCATTCTCGCACATTTCCAAGATACCATAATACATTACCATCCTTCCATACTACTCTACATATCTTGTAGATAATGTAATTATAAATATTCTCCTTAATGTTGTAAATATTTTTGTTTTATTTTTCTATTTCCCCAATAAACTGTATCATTACTGTATATTAAATTACACATTTGCTATTAAAATTGCAAATGCCGTAAAAGTAATCAGCATGAAATACTTTTACGGCAACGAAAATATTATTTTATTTTATAGGCAACGCTATTACATGGAGCAGCTAAATACGATTTTACTTCTTGTTCCATACGAGCAAGCGTAACTTGAACGGAAGTTTCCGGCATTTCAAATAAAGCACCACTAACTATTGAAGCCAACACAAAATCATGCTGTTCTAAAGCATTTAATACGTCTCGTCCAAAAATTGCTGCCTCGATATGATTGATATTACCACTAGTGTTAATCATCGTATAAACAACTTCACCGGCTTGCAATTGTAAATCTTGAATAAGCATACTAGTTACTTCTATAGCTAACGCATCTGATGTTGTAGAGGCTATAATTTCACCATCATTTTCTCCACGAATACCGCTATTTAATTTCATTTCCTTATCATTAAAGGCTATAGTTACAGTAGCCATATTATCTAGAAAGCTCTGTGCTAATCTAGTAATTCCTTCTAAAGATTTTCCGTTTAAAGATGCTGCACCAATAATTTTGCATACAGGCAAGCATCCGCCTAACCCACGTCTTACATCAGGACCTTCGCCTAAAACTACTTCATCACAAACAATTAATCTAGATACTTTTATCCCTAATTTTTCTGCTTCCTTGGCAGCAATTTCTGCAGACAAATTATCACCAAGTTGGTTTAAGTTTAGTAATACTACACCATAACCTTTATCAGCCATCTTTAAAGCATCTAGACAAGATTGCGGTCCAGGTGCCGATAATAAATCACCAACTACAGCAACGTCCACCAAGCCTTCGCCAACATATCTACTGAATCCTAGCTCATTACCACATGCACCAAACGCAACTAATGTAACACGCTCTGCATTAGCTAATTGCTTATTAATAACTAAATTCTCTTTTTCTAAAAAGAGTAAATCAGCATGTAATTTTACAAAACCCTGCAAAGCATCTTGGACTATATTTCTAGAATGTTTAATTAAGTTTTTCATAACTATATCACCTCATTAATTATCTATTCGTACAGTTATTTACCTTGAATTATTTTATATTATACCGAGAAAAAAGAAAAATCTCCACATGAATGCGGAGATTTTATTTAAATTACATTAAATTACTCGGATTTACTTGTTCGCCATTTTTAATAACTTCAAAATGCAAATGCGGACCAGTACTATAGCCACTACTACCTATGTAACCGATAATTTCACCTTTTTTTACATAGTCACCAGAACTTACGGCAATACTGCTCATATGACCATAAGCAGTTTCGTAACCAAAATCATGAGCTAAACGTACATAACGCCCATAGCCACCATACCAACCAGCTTGTTCTACATAACCAGAAGCACTTGCATAAACAGGAGCACCATAATCATTGGCAATATCAATTCCAGGATGCCAATCACTGCTATATCCGTCAAAAGGATTATAGCGACCGCCAAAAGACGAAGAAATATAACCACCGCTTGTAGGCCAACAACTCGGAGTAACCTCACGACGGTAGTTTTCGCTTTCAATAGCACTCAATAAATTTTGCAAGTCACTTTCCTTAGCTTTAGCTTGGTTTTGGATATTTTTCTCCTCTTCAAGCATAATGCTTACTACAGATGCATTACCTAAAGAAGGACCACCTTTACCAGCATAAGCATAGGCATCATTTTTAGGTGGCAGAGAAGCACCTGTTTTTTCCATTTCACTACGTACTTGGTCTTCTAATTTAGAAAGATAAGCCAATTGTTTTTGATTTTTTTCAGCAATCTGCTGTAATTCTTGAATCTTTTGTTCTTGTGCTTGTTTAGTAGCCTTATATTCAGCTAATTCTTTTTTCTGTGCTTCATTTTGAATAGCAAAATGAGCTAACACGCCGATTGTAGTAGATACAACTACTAAAAAAGCTGCTACACCAGTAAAAGCATATTTTAAATGAGTCTTTTTTACATGCTTTTTAGCAATATTATGTCCATCAGCAGGAATAAGCCAAAAAGTAAAATGCTGATTTCCGCACCACATTTCACGTACAGAATTGTATTTACTTTTAACAATAGTATGCACATGTTTTACTTTATTATCAATTTGGCTGCTAATAACATCAACCATAGCTAAAACACGACGTTTAGCCATAGCTCCTTGGATTTTAGCTACGGCACCTGCAGTCTTTGCTTTTTCCTCAATATTTTGAGAAGCCACCTCAATATGTTTTTTCATCTCTGTGGTTTTTTCAGCTATAACTGTTTTACATTTATTAAAAATTAATTGTGTCTGCTTTTTTATTTTTTCCAAACACTCCGCGAACATAATGTCACTCCTTAAAAGTGTAGTTTTCCTATCTTTTTCATAGGCTTTCTCGCATCATCAAAAAACAACATTATTATTTTAATGCTTTTTAAAGCAGAAGTCAATTTTTTAGATATAAAGAAAAGTTATTTTTTATATTCTTTGAGAATATTTCTTTTGCAAGCCATATAAAAATAGCCCTAGGAACAAACAATCCGCAGAAAAAATCTGCGGATTGCATAAATTTTTATTTCTTATTTTGCTTTCGGTCCTAAGCCATATTTTTTCAGATAACGATATAATGTTACACGACTAACATCTAACATATTGGCCAGCTTACTAATATTGCCGCCGGCAGATTTCCAAGCAGCAATAAATGCTTCTTTATCATACTTCCAAGAACGTTCCAAAGTTTTATCGCCAGGCAGCTTAATATTCTCTGCTTCGATAATACTACCGGGAGTATGGAAGAATGCTTGCTCAATAACACCTTGTAATTGCTTAATATTACCAGGCCAGCTACAGCTCAAGAGCAGGGAAACAGCTTCCGGAGATAAGCGTTTTTGCGGCAGATTATGTTGTGCAGACATTTCCACCAGAATATGACTGGCAATAACCTCAATATCCTTAACACGTTCACGCAGAGGCGGAACACGCATAGTAGTATCTAAAACCAATTCATACAGCTTACGGGAAAACAGACCTTTATCAGCCAAACGTTTTAAATTAGAATCACATGCAGCAATAACACGTACATCAAACATACGCGGTTTACCACCTTTCACCAAAGGAGGCAGACCATGAGTTAAAGCATCAGCTAATTCATCACCCATCTCCAAAGGCAACTTTTCTACTTCATCTAAGAATAAAGTACCACCCATGGACAATTCTAATTTGCCTGCAGATTGTTTTTCTTTATCATTGCAACCAAAGAATTCTTCTTCTAATTCTGCTAACGGTGCATTATGACATTTTACAGCAATCAACGGGGCAGCAGCACGAGGACTTGCCTGATGAATACCATGTGCCAAACGTTGCTTACCTGTACCAGGTTCACCTTGCAATAAAATATTATGATCTGTACGAGCTACGCGGCTAGCCTTATGCTGTAAAGCCAAGAATTCACTAGTCTCACCAACCATGCTATACAAGCTGTAACGGCTGGGGGGGGCTGTAGCAGTAGGGAACGGAGTTTTTAAATATTGAATAGACATAGATAAAACTAAAGCACTTTCTACCTCACTACCGACCTTAATTGGCATAACGGTAGTAATATCTTCATACGTTCTATCCTGAGTAATCCAAGTAATTTCACGTCGTTGTGTCGGAGTACCCTGCAAAGCTTTTTTTACAGGAATATGTTCATAGTTTAAGAAAATATCTTCCAAACGTTCATGACCATCTAAGCGCTTACGGCCATTTTCATTGCAATATTTAACCTCTCCATCCTTGCCCAGCCAGTAAACAGTAACAGGCAGCTGTTCCATCATGATACGGTTGATAGTCCAAGATTCTAACATTGCCAAATGCTGTTCAATGGAATATTTCATGGTCAGGAGTAAGCTCAGTAATAAATCATAGGGTAAATCGTTTTGATCCAGAGAAAAGAAAGAAATAATATAGCGAATTTTACCGTTAACACATACAGGAGCACTGCAAGCATCACCGGAATGGCTGTCTTTAATCCACATTTCCGGTCCGAACATTAAGAACGGTACATTATGTTCACGTGCTACGCTGATGCTGGAAGTACCTACATCCTCTTCCAAAACTCGCATACCTTGAATATCTTTAATAATTCGTTGGAAGAAAGGCATAGCATAGTTTTTAATAACATAGCCGCTTTCATCAATTAACAGCATACTCAAATTGTGGATATTAAAATGCTGCTTGCTTTGTTCGTATAAGCCATCAACATATTTAACAATAAACTCATGAGTTTTTTGATGTTCTGCAATTTCTTCGCGACTTAATTTATTGATTTTCGGCATAGTTTCGTGCGGCAGATTCATAGCACGACAGCGCTGCCAGCTTTCAGCAACCCACGGATGCACATTCGGGTCAATAATACCCTCTTCCATAAATTTATTGTAATAAGAAGCTAATTTTTCTTTATTACGTCTTTCTCGAATCATAACGAAAACCCTCCCCGGCTTTTTGACAAGCCATATTTATCCTTTAGATTTCACCATTAGCAACTAAGACGCGACGAGCACCATAATAACGTGGTTTCCAATACTCATCGTTCATAGATGATAACATTGTTCCTTTAGAGCTGGATACATGCCAGAATTTACCCTCTCCGGCATAGATACCTACATGCGAAGCTCCCGCAGCATAAGTAGTAAAGAATACCAAATCACCTGGACGTAATTGTTTTTTAGTAACAAAAACACCCTTTAAAACTTGTTCATCAGCAGCCCGCGGTAATGTTGCGTGGCAGTTCTTGAAAACATACTGCACATAACCGGAGCAATCAAAACCTTTAGGTGTAACACCGCCGAATTTATATGGTACACCTTTATATTTAGCGGCACGCTTGACAACGTCTTTACCTTTTACATCAGTAATACCTTCTTTAGCAAAGGCCTCCCAATTCAATTTATTATAAGTTACGTCATCTAACCTACCATGAGCTTTAAGATTATGCTTTTTCTGAAAATGCTTCAAAGCATCCGTAGTCGAAGCCGTCATTTTACCACTAGGACGTTCTTTACTAAATCCCAGCAAGAACAACTTCTGTTGTGCCACCTTCAAGCGCCAATTACTCTGCTGTATGCTGACCTTAGATTTATTTTTCGGTGCATTTGTCTTTTTCTTTGCTTCTGCTGCCATAGGCAACCAACACAAAAGTGTCATCAAGGTTAATAAGGCAGTAATCTTCTTTTTCATCATCAATCACACAACTTATTCTTTATTTTTTCAATACTCCGTATTATTATAAACGTCCCAAGATTTAAGCTTACTTAAATGACGGACGCTAGTTTCTACCTGCTGTAGCAAACGTTCCTTATCCTTAGGTAAAGTTCCTGCCAGCTGCACATAATTTGAAACATGATTACTGCGGAATAAGCAGTAATGCTCTCGCGGCAACTCTATATTGTTTAACATTAAATGCAGCTCCTGCATCAATCCTGCTGGGGAAAGCGGATTAAAATTGCCCTCTTCAAACTGTTCCTTCAGTTCGCTGCCTCTATATAACATCAGACACAACGCACTCAAATGCGTCGGTTTAATAATATTGATAGCCTTTGCTGTAGCTAAAGCATGACGAGCGCTACCCTCTACACCTGCTAAGCCTAAAATAACCATCAAGGATAATTTCATACCGCTAGCAGTAACACGACGACCTGCTTCTATTGCTTCTTCTGCAGTAACGCCTTTTTTCACTGCCTTTAAAGTTGCATCATCACCGGTTTCCATACCATAGTATAACAACTGCAAACCAGCTCCGCGTAACTGTCTTAATTCTTCTTCACTTTTACGTAAAATATCTTTAGGTGCCGCATAGCTAGCCACACGTTGTAATTTAGGAAACTGCTCGCGCAATGCTTGTAATATTTTCAGCAACTTTGCAGTCGGTAATACTAAAGCATCCCCATCCGCTAAAAATACACGACGAACACTATTTTTACCAAAATGCACTGCTAAAGCAATTTGACGGGAGATTTCCTCATCTTTTAATATCTGAAACGGAACTCCACGATACATGTTGCAATAAGTACATTTATTATGAGCACAACCTCTTGTTACACGTAAAATAAAACTTTGAGCCTCGCTTGGAGGTCTGAATACTGGTGTATCATAAGAATCAAAAAACATAATTTACCTCACTTAAAAATAAAAATTAAATTAAAATAAAAAACAAAACATAGGTACCAGTAAAGAGATCTCTTGAAATGTGTAAAATATAGTACACTTTTACTATATTATACTAAATTTTTCATAATTTGTAACGTCTAACTGAAAACTTTTTGTTACTTTTTATACATACATTTTGTGAAAAAGTGTAATATTGTAAAACTATTGTAAAAAATAAAGTTTTCCGTCCTTATAAAAGACAAGTATTTTTATAAAAAGACACTTTGTCATATATTCTTCAAGAAATTAAACAAAATTTGCGTTATAATGATATAAATGTTTTCAAACATATGAAATAGAACGAGGTAAGAAAAATGCATTTGACAAAAACTTTAAGTATTTTACTGCTACTGCTAACGACAATTATCAGTGGTTGCAGCACTTCAAGCTCCACTGGAAAGACATTAGGCGAAGGTAAAATTGCTATTCCTACATATAAGATAAAAGCTCCTGCCACAGGTAAAATTCTAGGATTAATCAGCGAAAAAGGTGAACGAATCAGTAAGGGGCAACCTTTATTTGCTATTGCTGACGATAACCTTGATCAAGCTGTAAAAGATACTGCTACACAACTAGCTTTAGCAGAAGCAGAAATGAAACGTCTGCAGCAAGGCACAGCACTGCCAACACCAGCGGTAGATATTAGTGCTGCTCAAGCTGATTTTTATGCTGCACAGCAAAAAGCTTCTAAAATGAATAATCTGCTGGCCCAAGGTGCCGTTTCCCGTAACCAAGCACAGGCTGCCCAAAGAGAGCTGCAAGAAGCCAGTATCCGTCTGCATACTGCTGCACAAGCAGGAACTCAAATGCAGCCAGCCTCTCCCCAAAGCCTTGATGAACAGAAAAAACGTATCGAGCAATTGCGTACACAACATCAGGCAGCACTTTTAAAACAACAGGCCAACGAAGCTACAAGCCCCTGCACCGGTATTATTACTGCCATCAATGCTAAAATTAATGATATAGCACAAAAGGGTCAATTAATACTCGAAGTTTTGGCTACAGATACCTGTACCGTAACCTTTAATGTTAATAGCAATATGGCCAAAGAATTAAAAGTAAACCAAAAGGTAGAATTAAAAGCTGATTCCCTGCCGGCACCCTTCCCTGGAAAAATCACTAATATCACCGGTAATACAGTAACAGTAACTTCCGAGAAAAAGCCGGAAAATCTTAAAGATGATATTACTGTACAAATAATCTCTGCAGAATAAAAGGAGTTTCCATATGCTTAATCAATTTTCCCGTACCGAACTGCTTTTCGGTAGTGAAGCTATGCAAAAATTACATGATGCTCACGTCGCTATCTTCGGCATCGGCGGTGTCGGCGGCTATACCGTTGAAGCATTGGCACGCAGCGGAATCGGCACTTTCGATCTTATCGACGATGACGATGTAGCTATAACCAATTTGAACCGTCAGATTATTGCTACAACAGAAACTATCGGCAAGCCTAAAGTACAAGTTATGGCTGAACGTATTTACAGCATTAATCCTGATGCTGTAGTAAATATTCATCAATGTTTTTTCCTACCTGAAAATCAAGAACAATTTGATTTTACACAATATGATTATGTTGTTGACGCCGTTGATACGGTTGCCGCAAAAATTGCTATTATTATGGCAGCCAAAGAAGTACATACACCTGTTATCAGCAGCATGGGTGCAGGAAATAAGGTAAATCCATCAATGTTCGAAGTTGCTGATATTTATAAAACATCCGTTGACCCTTTGGCACGTGTTATGCGTCAAGCCATGAAAAAACGTGGTGTAAAAAAATTAAAAGTTGTCTATTCCAAAGAAGAACCCTTAAAACCCTTAGCTAATACAGCAGCTGCTCAAGAGGACCCCGGTATACGCCGCTCACTGCCTGCAAGCAACGCCTTTACTCCTTCTGTAGCCGGACTCATTATCGCGTCTGAAGTAATTAAGGATTTAATTGATTGGAATCCAAAGGAGAGAAAAGCATGATTTTAGTAAGTGCCTGTTTATTAAATCATCAAGTACGTTATAAAGGTGACGGTAATCCCTGTTCCATCCTTATGCAATATATGGATTGCGGACATTTTCTGCCCTTCTGTCCTGAATGTGCAGGTGAACTGCCTACACCCCGTCCTCCTGCTGAAATACGTGGTGGCAGTGGCCAAGATGTTTGGCAGGGCCAAGCACGTGTTATTAACAACCAAGAAAAAGACGTTACAGAAAACTTTAAATTAGGTGCCGAAAAATGTGCACAGCTTTTTAATATTCATAAAATTACTGCTATTATTCTTAAGCAAAGCAGTCCGTCCTGCGGCAGTAGCAAAATCTATGACGGTACTTTCAGCGGTATTAAAATTCCCGGCGAAGGTGTTACATCAGCCCGCTTGCGTCAGTTCAATGTACCTATTTATAGCGAAGAAGATATGAACAACGACCTTATTCAACAATTAATTGCACAGGATATGTAACATTTCACTATTATAACAAAAAATTTTCTTTACTATGTAACAAACTTTCTTTAAGAGTTTGTTATAATACAAATAGTAAGAATTAGCCAATAAATTACTTACTTCATCGAAGGAGGTTTTTAAAATGACTTTTCTTGATAAATTGAAAGAATCTGCCAAAGCAGCTGCCGAGCAAACTAAGATAATTGCCAAAAACGTCAGCGAAAAAGCTGAAGCTGCAATGGAAATTCAAAAATTAAGCAATGGGATTGAAAAACATAAACAAAATCGTAATGAAGCCTATAAAAAAATCGGTCAATACATTTACGAAAAATTCAGCCAAGAAGAAGACATTCCTCTTGATTTAGTTATTCACTTCAACACCATTACTGCTGCAAATGCAGAAATTGACACTTTGACTAATGAAATCGCCTTGATTAAAATGGAACAATTCGGTGGTCCTAGTCCGACAGTAACCTGTCCCCACTGTAAGAAAGAAATTCCCTATAAATCGAAATTCTGTCCTCAATGCGGTTATCAATTAGAAGAAGACATTAATGAAGCTCCCCATACTGATGATGCAGAAAATACCGCCTTTGGTGCGAAACAAGACGATAAAAATACTGCAGCAGCAGATGAGAATAAAGAAGCACAGGACAAAGCAACGCCAGCGGCTGAGGAAACGAAAAAAACAGACGCTTAACATGCTTCTAAAAACTAATAATACTCCCTCAACATCCTTTTTCTACAATTAAATATTTTTTAAATTACACTACCCGAAATGTAGCAACGAATTTCGCGGTAGTGTAATTTTTTAAATTTTGGTTCATTGTAAAATGAAATTGCACACCTTGAAAACAGAATAAAAATAGTCCATTGTGACCTCTTCATGTTAAAATTAAGCTGCTACACAAAACTTACAAGGAGGCAATCACAATGGACTATACTCAAGATACCACAAAACACATAAAAGGTAAACATTTTTCTTACGGTGACCGCAGAGAATTACAAGGGATTTTATCCAATAAATCTGTACGTTATTCTC
>UQWU01000043.1 GCA_900544885.1 uncultured Phascolarctobacterium sp.
CGGATACAAATCACCTGATGATCTATTCGAGAATGAGCTTGATAAGATTTATGCAGCTTGATTTTTTTTTAAAAGTGTGCAACTTCTTATTGCAATTTAGGAAGTATTTTTATATAGCTGAAAATCATCTATACTATATTTATCAATGCATACTAAAAACAAACAGGATATACGCTTCCGAAAATCAGAGCGTATATCCTGTGTATAATTAGAAATTACAGTACATTGATGTCTTTAACTTCTTCAATGTCATGTTTTTGTGCATAACCGGTCAACATCAGAGTCAAAGCACCGTCGCCGGTAACGTTGCAGGCAGTACCGAAGCTGTCTTGCAGTGCGAAAATGGTCAACATCAGAGCAGTACCGGTAGCATCAAAGCCAAGTACACTGATGATCAAGCCTAAGGAAGCCATTACAGTACCACCAGGAACACCAGGAGCACCAATTGCGAAAATACCTAACAGTACGCAGAAGAGAATCATAGTACCTAAAGTAGGTATTGCACCATATAAAATCTGAGAAACAACCATAACGAAGAATACTTCAGTCAGAACACTACCGCAGAGATGAATATTAGCAAACAGAGGAATACCGAAATTTACTAAGTCTTTACGCAGCGGAGTAGATTTTAATGCGCATTTTAAAGCAATACCCAGAGTTGCTGCAGAAGACATAGTACCAACAGCAGTCAGGTAGGCCGGACCATAGTTTTTCAAGACCTTCATCGGGTTATGACCGGAATACAGACCTGCCAGGCCGTACAGCAGAGCCAACCAAATATAATGGCCTGCCATAACAATCAGTACTACAATCAGGAATACCGGCAATTGTTTGGTAATAGTTCCGCCATAAGCCAGACCGCAGAAGGTGCAGCCGATGAATACAGGCAGAATCGCGATAATAACACGAGTAACGATGGACAGAATAATTTGTTGGAATTCTTCCAAGCATTTGATAATAGTAGTAGAATTAGTCCAAGCTGCAGCTAAGCCGATTAATACAGAGAATACCAATGCACTCATAACGCTCATAATCGGTGCAATTTGCAAATCAAATAATAATTTCGGCATTTCTTTCAAACCATCAACCGCAGGAGTAATATTCAGGAACGGAATCAGAGAATAACCTGCAGCGGTAGAGAAAAACGCAGCACCAACACTAGATACATAAGCCAACGCAATCGCAACACGCAGCATAACACTTGCATTTTGACCTAAACGAGTAATAGAAGGTGCGATAAAACCAATAATAATCAACGGTACGCAGAAGTTAATCAGGCTGCCCAGCAGACTTTTGATAGTCAGCACAACCTGCATTACATCTTCACCAACATTCAAGCCAATACCCATACCTATCAATACGCCTAACAAAAGACGCATAGGCAAGCTTTTTAAAATACCCATGACAACACACTCCATTTCTTAATACAAATCTCTTATTTCTATAATAGCGTATACTAATTCTTTTAGCAAGTAAATTTTAAGATTTTTTTATGAAAAATCATCAATAAAGTTTATACTTATTTTTTATCTTGTATACTTTAAATTGTTTTTTTGCTAAAATTGTCTAATAATTTATTTTAGAGTGAACAGATAGTAGTTTTGAAGCATTCAATAAATGTTCAAATTTAACTAGCTATCTGTTACATACATGCAGGTGCAGTCATAGAGTTAGGTCGAAATACTTCTGATCGTCGGACATAACCATCCAACAATAACTTTAAAAGCTCCGAACTATGAAAAAACAGGATTTTGCACATTTTATCACCTCCCTTATGTTCGGATTTCGTATAGCATATTTATTGAGCATTGCTAAATTACGTCTAAACCTTCTGCTATTGCATTAAGCTTAAACCATATCCAGTATAATGCGATACGTTTCCTCTTATATTAGCTTCATATATAACACAGGATAAAGTACTACTGGCGAAATTTGACTTCAGTCTTTTCCTGCAAAGCATCTTCTTCTAAAATACAGGCTTGTTCTATGATACATCGCATAATATTTGCTACAGCCGGTGTGTAATTTTTATTATTTAATAAGCCTGTTACCTTGGCAATAACCTTAGCTTCACGAGCTACATCCTTCACTGGCATTCCATGAGCTTTTTTATATTCCGCTACTTGCAATACCAACTCCAAGCGTTGCTCTAAAATAGTAGCTAGCTGCTTATCAACAGCATCTATTTGTAATCTTATTTTCTGTAAATCAAGCTTCTGCATTTTTTCTCCTAGTGTTTTCTTTCATATAATTAGGAAGAATTTTTTAAGTAAATTTATTTCCTGGGAAATAGTGTCAATTTATTCTTTAACTAATTTCCTATTCAAAGGCTGATAATGTTGCTTGCCCTTGATTAAATATTTTTGCTCATTAACCTTTGCCACATAAATACCATGCTCAGCTAAGCAAGTAATCGTCTGATTTACTGCATCAGTATCAGCAAGTGGTACTGCAAGCTCAATAGTAGAATCGCCATTTAATAAAGGTAAAGCAAATAACAAGCCATTAATAAACTGACTATTCACATTTTCTCCAAAGCTAAAGGTTCCTGGCTGTAATCTGCCATTAACTGTAACCGGCAATGCACCATCACAAGCAAAATGCTGTATGCCTTGTTCATCAAAAATATCATAATAAGGCTGTAATGTATAATTTGCCAATTCACCGCGTCCCATAAAGCTCAAAGGACAATTCAAAGTTGCTGCTAAGGGTAGAAAGTGACGTAAGGCAGTAATACTTTCACCGCAATCAATATAATCTGCATTAGCAACAGGGTGACCATTACCTGTAATCTGCAATGCTATACAGCCCATAATCATACTCGGAATTTTATCTACGCTAATATTAAAAGCCTTTAATGCTTTAATAGTAGTGTCAATAGCTTTAGACTGAGGCACACCATCAATAATACTAGTGCCTGCTGCCAAACCTGCACAAATCAGCTCTAATTGAGCCGTCTGTTCCAGATTTTCTTTTTCTGCAACATCAGCGTCTGTTTTACACAATACATCCATTCTACTCACCTCAAAAAATTTCAGGCATTTGCTACGATGCTCTCATATGCAGTTTACCTACACTAAATTGTTACAAAAAATAAATTTTAATTTATTACATATCGCGTCCGATGATGCGGGCGATACCATTTAATTCTCCCACTAAACGGGCAAAGCGTTCAGGACGCAACGCCTGAGCACCATCACATAAAGCACGTTCTGGATTATTATGAACTTCAATTACTAAACCATCAGCACCTACTGCAATTGCAGCTTTAGCCATCGGCTCTACCATCCACCAAAAGCCTGCTGCTGTACTTGGATCTACAACTACTGGTAAATGACTTAATTTCTTAGCAGCCGGAACAGCACTTAAATCTAATGTATTACGTGTGTAGGTTTCAAAGGTACGAATGCCACCTTCACACAAAACAACATTATCATTACCACCGGCCATAATATATTCAGCGGACATAATCCATTCTTCAATAGTTGCTGCTAAACCACGTTTTAAAAGCACCGGCTTATTAGTTTTACCAAGCTCTCGCAATAATTCAAAATTTTGCATATTGCCCGGACCTACTTGAATTAAATCGACATCTTCGACAAATCTTTCAATTTTATCAGCCGACATGATTTCACTGACAATAGGTAACCCTGTTTCTTGTTTAGCCGCCTTTAAATATTCCAATCCTTCTTCCTTCAAACCTTGGAAAGCATAGGGAGAAGTTCGTGGATTAAAAGCACCGCCACGTAATAAAGCAGCACCACCAATTTTTATCGACTTTGCCAAATCGGTAATCTGCTCTCTGCTTTCAACAGAACACGGACCAGCAAGAACCTGAATCTTATTTCCTCCTATCGGCACCCCTCCGACATTAATAACGCTATCTCTAGGATGGAACATACGGTTAGCACGCTTAAACGGCTCCTGTACACGCATTACCTTATCAACAGCATCATCAACACGTAATAAATTGATATCTAAGGTGCTGGTATCGCCAATAATACCGAAAATCGTCATATTTACGCCATTGATTTCATTAATCTGAAAGCCTTGCTCTTCCAACTTCAAGCGAATTTTTTGTTTGCTTTCTGCAGGAGCATTAGCCTTAAAAACTATTACCATCTTTCCAGTCTTCCCTTCTTAGTATGCTATGCAAAGCTTTAGATAAAATAAAAACAGACCCCCGTAAAGGAGCCTGTTGAAAAACAAATCTGTAAAAATATAAAACGTGCTTTAGCAAAGGCTTCTATTACGCATACTGCAATATGCTTTTTTACATGCAAAAGAACCGGTACAGCAATCACAGCTAACTACCGGGTAACAGCAAAAGCAATATGCACTTACAGCTTGCATTTTCATAGAATCCATTTTTTCACCTTTTATACTTATCTTTCTTAACTACTAAAAGTTAATACTATTTATTGCCATAATTGTACTGCTATATACACAAAGCGTCAAGAAAAAGCTACAACTTTACTAAAATTTTTCTCTAATTATAAATATCTGTAACTTATTTTACAGAAGAAAAATAAATTTTCTGCTTAAATATCTCTTAATTTTCCTACTGCATCAGCTCTACATCTATTACAATGAAACATCTGTGGCATAAAAGCAGAGCTAGTCTGACGTAATTTTTGTAAACACTTAGCTGACGGTTCTGGTAAATCTGCAAAAGGAGTACCTGTTACAGGTAATAACGGTAATATATTATGCAAAACACAATTATATTTTTGGATGCGTTGTGCTAGCAGCGGAATCTCCTCTATATTTATTGTAGGTATAGCTACAGTATTAATTTTAGTATAAACATTATATTTCTTTAGTAAACTTAATCCGTTCCACTGTCTTTCTAAAATTAATTTTGCCGCATCTAACCCATAATATATTTTTTGATTATCATAAGCATATTGATAGATTTTCCCTGCCGTATCTACAGTTATAGCATTTATAGTTACAGTAATATACTGAATCCCAAGTTCTGCTATTTCTTTAGCATAGCGAGGCAATAATAGTCCATTGGTCGACAAACAAAAAAATACATCTTTATCGAACTCTCGAATGCGTAAAAAAGTTTCTTTTACCACATCCCAATTAGCTAAAGCATCTCCAGGACCAGCAACGCCTACTACAGTCAAATTCTCAACTTGCTTGCTACATTCTTTATACCACGCCACAGCTTCTATTGGAGTTAAAACTGTAGCTGCTACTCCTGGTCTGCTCTCATTAGGGCAATTATACTTACGTAAGCAATAATTACATTGTAAATTACACTCAGGAGCAATCGGCAAATGAATACGAGCATATTTATTGCAATGACTGCTAAAACATGGATGCTTAGCATGTAATAAAAAATTAGTTACTTGAGACATTTCTTGTTGCTTATTGTCAAACATCGGCACACTCCATATTTAAATCAGAATATACCCCTTGTTCCTTATAACGTAATTGCAAAGTAATATTAATAATGTCTTCTATTATATGAGCTGCTCCACATGCACCTATATACGTCTTATCCGTAAAGCAGACCCGGTCAAAAGTAGGATACGCTACGCGTAATAAAGGCAAAGTATATTTCGCAGCCAAATCATTAAGCCATGAAGAACCGCATAATAAAACAGGTGCATAATCTATAATATCTTTTTCCAAATCATTAAGATTATACCCAGCTGTATCTTTAACAATCATGACACGCATACCTACTTCTTCCGTAAAAAATTTTACTAGTCCTTGTAGATGAGCTTTATCTGCTATAAGAGCAACAGGTGCTTGATACAAAGTCGGTAAATAATCGGAAGAACGATAAGCTAAACTCTTTGCTTGTTGCTCTAAACAAGTAATTTCCTCACTAAAGTCAACTTGCAACTTTTCCGCTAAAATCTTCAAAAACTCTTTACTACCACTAATTCCATAGGGATAATCACATTCAATGTAAGGAATATTATATTTTTCCTGCATTTTTTTTGCTAAAGAAATACCATAGCCAAAGCACACATTTAATGCTGCTTCTGCTAAATGGTCTATATCATGCATCGTACATCTATGAAGAGTACAATTTATCCGGACTTTTTTATTTAAAATTTTTTCTAAAGTCTTTATATCATTATCAGCAAAAGCATCATCATACATTATGCCAAAAATATTAATGCTTTTTCCTTTTTTTACAGGTTCTTGTATCAAGTCATACAATGCCAAGTAAGCATTTTCTACACCAGTATCTATATTGCCACGATAACCAGGAGCTGCAACATGCACTGCATTAGGAATTCCACTTTGTAAAACAGCACCTTGTACATCATCACCAATTAGATTGGGGACACATCCACTAACAATAAAAACTGCTTCTTGCTGCGGAAACAAATTTTTTACTTGCCCTAGAGCTTTAATAAGCTGTTTTTCTCCGCCATTAATCACCTCATCTTCATATACAACTGTAGATGCCTGATTAATTGCGTATGATTTATCAGCATACCCGAATACCAAACTACCCCATTGGCAACCAATAACGGAATGTTGCACAATAACAGCATCTCTAATACCTCGTAATGCTCTAGTAGCACCAAATAAGGCACAACTACTCAAAGGTTTCATTATTTTCTCTGCCTCCATAACTTACTAAACATTGCTCTAGCTGCTAATGAAACATCATCATTCTGCCGCATAGGAAAATAGTCTAAGTCATAATCCACTTTACGTAATAATAAATTTCCGCTAGGTTGAATATGCATTTTCAAAATATTAGCAATTTCTTCCATAATATATACAAAATCTTGGTAACTCCAAACACTTCGATCTATAAAATCAGGCAATATTGGTTTAGCAAATTTCATATAGTACGGATTTTTATCACAAATCAAAAAATCACAAGCGTCTATAGCTGCTTCTAATTCTTTATCATCCGGCTGCAAAACAATCTCTGCTTCACAATTTACACTTGCTAAAGTTTGCATCGCTTTATTACGAAAAGTATTTAAAAGCTCTTCATTAATCCCAGTTTCTTTGTAATAATCCTGCGAAAGTAATATACATATTTTATGCAAAGGTAAACCATAATCCTTTTGATAACAATTTATTGCATCTACTAGGGCAGCCATCCCATGAGTAATTAAGCAAAATTTATAGCGACTAAATTGTTTTCTTAATGCCAAATATCTATCTTGTATAGTCAAAAAATCATCTTGTAGAACAGATTCTGCCTGTTCTTGAATACCCAATTTTTGTGCCACTGTTAAATAAAAATCTTTAATACCATCTAGCCCATGCCAATCCTGCATATTCGCTATATGAAGAAACGGCGTATTAAAACGCTCCTGCATAGTCAAAGCCCATTTTTTACGACGTACAATATTTAATTGAGCAGCTGGTGCATGCTTAATACTATTTAAATCAGCAGCAGGCAAAAAAGCATTTACCTTAATCCCCATACGTCTGAACATCTCTACCATTGATTGTACTTTTCCTGCACCATTATATCCCCAGATAAAACTTTCAAGATTAATACTCAAAGGCTGTACTTCTTGTACTTCCATAACATTATTAACTAAAGCATCCATAACTTCTACATATCCGCAGCCAGGATAAACTGCTGTTGACGAAAATTTAGCATTAATTTTTTGTTTTGCTTTTTCTGAAATAATCTTTCGCGAATTTACTTTATCCATGTGGGAAAATGCTTGTGATTTTACCGGTATAAGCACCGCTTTAATTTCTGCTTGTAAATTTTTTACTATCCCCTCAATATCATCATTGATAATATCACTAATTACGGATGGTAAAATAAAAATCATTTCCGGTTGCTTTTCTTTATCAAGCTTACGAAGCAAAGTACAAAGTTTTTCTTCAGCGCCAAAAATAATATCTTTTTCCCGCAAGTCTAAACACTCTAAATCATAAAATGCACTATGTCTTGCACGTGCATGATAACGATAATGAAACCCACACCCACGTGGCGAACACATAACTACTAACGCATTTTTTATTTCCGCAATACATGCTAAATTACCAGATGTTTTCCCGTTAACAGCATAACGATGCAAACTACTAAAATTTTTCATGCCCAAAATCATATTGTCTAAATAATATTCATCTTGATATATTTTCATAAAATTCTTCCTCTAAATTAATTCCTAAATTGCAATAAGAAGTTGCAAATTTTTCCTAATCAAATAGCATAAATTTCATCCAGTTTCGCTTCAAACAAATCATCTGGCGTTTTATAACCTAATATCTTACGTGGAAGGTTATTACACCAATCTTCAATCCTAGCTATTGCGTAAAGTCCGTAATCACTTATGCGCTTGCCCTTAGCTATAAAACGTCGTACCAACCTGTTATGCCTCTCATTGCTCCCTTTTTCCCATGAAGAGTAAGGATGTGCGTAATATAAGTTTCAAGCTTGCTTAGTTCTGCGAATTCTGAACCATTATCAGTTGTTATGATTTTAAACACTTCGCTGAACTTACTTCCGAAGTATGCTCTAACTTTAGTAAAGCCATCCATTACAGCAGATGCTGTTTTATCTACTATCTTTACTAAGATATACTTACGGGTATGACGCTCTAATAATGTAGGTAATGCTTCATCAGCCTTATCTTTTTGCCCTATGACAAAATCTGCTTTCCAATGCCCGAATTCAAGTCTGTCATCAATATCTGGCCTTTCCTCAATAGAGCGCCCAAGTATTTTTTGTTCTCGTTGACCCTTTCATACTTTGGTTTTCTAGACAACTTCTCCGGCAGATTATGATTGTGTATCAGCATCAGCCCCTTATCTATGTAGTTATATATGGTCTTTGTACAGAGCATGTTTTCTCGTGGGAAATAGCCTTTGGCAAGAGCTTCGCCAACACAAGCATCTATAGAGATCCCAGCATCGAAAAAACGTTCTTCTACATAGGCAATAAAAGTGAGCTTGTTGAGATATTCACAACGACGACAGGAGTTTGTTCTATTTTTTCGTACGCTTTTTGTCCAGCAATGCTTTAGAACGGGCAACGTGGTCATTGTAAAGCATGACAGTTCCACGTTTAATCTCATTAAGAATGGTGTTGGGAGCACGCCCTAATTCAGCAGCTATTTTATTGGGAGAGAGATTATCTTTGAGTCTTGTTTGAATAATTACACGTTCCTCGAAAGAAAGATGTTTACCCTTTTGATGATGTGTGTTAGAATTTTAAGTTGATCCATAGCGATTCTCCTTTCAGTTTTATGTCTAGCAACTTAATTCTAACATAGGAGAAACTGCTATGGATTTTTTATTTTCTTAGGTGTACAACTTCATTTTACAATCTACCCTCTAAATTAATTATAGTTTTATTTCGGGATACATATGCTGAGCCAAATATTTCAATCCATCCTCTGTCCTACAACCAGTACCATAGGTAAATCTTAAAGGAATACTATAAGTATGCTTATTTTTAATACACTTTAAATTTTTTAACGCTGGATTATCTAAAACTTTATTAATACAAGTTCCATAATCACCATGACTACAAACAACAAAAAGCACATCCGGATTTTCTTTAACAATGTTTTCCCAACCAATTACTGCTGGATTTTCGCCTACTTGTCCGCCAATACTACTAACCATATTACCAACTAATTTATTCTTATCGTAGCAAATTATCGAACTCAAAAATTCTATAATCATAACTTTCGGCTTATGATAATCTTTATTTTTTTCATTGATTTCATCCATGGTCTGATAAGTACTATCTATAATTTCATTAGCACGTTGCTCTTTATGAAAAATTTTCCCCAAATCAGCAATAAATTGCATTTCTTTTTCTATTGTTTCTACAGAAACATGCTTACTTGGCGAATTAGTATTCAAAGGAATCATTGTCTTTACATTACGTTCATTCCAATAATCCGTATTATTTAAACGATGTCTTACAAAAATACATTCCTGGGCAACTATCAAATCAGGATGCATTTGCGTAATATATTCCATATTCAAATTTCCATTAGCAACTTTCTTTATTCTATTAAATTTTTCAGCATTTTCTTCACGCATAGCATAAGCTCGTTTATTTTGTGCAACAGCTGCTAAAATATTTTTCTCTACATTTAAAGCTAGTAAAGTTTCAGTTTCATTCTCGCCGACAACAATAACTCTTTCTGGAATTTGAGAAAAATACTGTTTATTTTTACCTTTAACAAAATAATTATCCACGTTCAAGTTTTCTATTACTATCGATTTATTATCTCCACGAAAATGCCGAGAAATGCCATCATGAGAAAAACTGTAGATAAAAAACATCACTATAGTTGCCATAAAAAAATAGATTATCTTATTCATCATTTCATGTACCCATAATTTTTATTAATTAACAAACACACAAAAACAGGTGCACCGATAACTGCAACTACTATTCCTATCGGTATTTCTGAACCAATAATAGCTATTCTGCTAAATAAGTCTGCTGCAACTACGCATATAGCACCAGTTAAAGCACTCAGCAGCAGTAAAATTTTATAATTGCTACCAATAAATAATCTAACAATATGTGGTATTACTAATCCAACAAAACCAATAATTCCACTATTATAAACAATTATGCCTATTACTAATGCACAAATCAGGATATATATATTCCGTGCCCTTGACAATTTATAACCTAAAGTAACTGATATTTCGTCGCCTAATAACATTAAATTTAAAATTCTAGAATTAAACATAAAAAACAGTGTACTTATAATCACAATTACAGTAAGAAGAAAGACATTATTCCAGGTTGCATTTTGCAAGCTTCCCATTAACCAATAAGTAACACTTTGAATATGCTCAACATCAGCAAACATACTTATAAGAAGGCTTATCAATGCTGCACATAATGAATTTAAAGCTAACCCTGCTAAAAGCAACGTCGATATACTAACTTTTCCCACAAAGCTTGAGATAGCTACTATAAATAAGGTAATTACCATAGCTCCTAAAAAAGCAAACAAGCCAACAGCATCAAAGCCCAAAATATTAGAAAAGCCACATATTATTGCAATAATAGCACCTAATCCAGCCCCAGAAGATATACCTAATAAATAAGGGTCTGCTAACGGATTACGCATTACTGCTTGCATAACGCAACCTATTACAGCTAAACCACAACCAACCATTACTGATAAGAAAAATCTTGGCAATCGTAAATAATAGATAACATCAGCCAAAATATAGTTTTCAATATCATTAGTTATAATACCCTTGATTATTTTCCAAGTTTCCACGAAGCTAATATCTATAATCCCTTTACCCAGTAAAAAGAATAATAAAAATGCTACTAATATAAAAAATATTAAAAAACGCATAATTTTTTTCATAGAAAGCCTCAATTCTTATATGCAATTAACAGTTTTCCATCTGCTCTAGATAAGACATCTGCTTCTACGCCATAAATTTCATAAATAAATTCACTTGTTAAAACTTCTTCCGGTGTACCTATTTTTATAACAGTACCATCTTTCATTGCTATTAATTCATCACAATACATAGCCGCAATATTTAAATCATGTAAAGCAGCAATAACAGTTACCTGTCTGTGTTTTACTATATTCAGCAATTGCAATTGATATTTAATATCTAAATGATTAGTAGGTTCATCTAAAATTAGACATTCCGTCTGTTGTGCTAAAGCACGTGCCAACATAACTCTTTGTTGCTCGCCACCGGATAAGCAATTAAAACTACTATGGGCAAAACTTTCCATACCTACAATTTTTAAACATTCATTAGCGATAAAATAATCCTCAGCATTATCATCTTCCATAGCACTTTTATATGGACTTCTACCCATCAAAACAATATCAAGCACCTCAAAATCAAAATTACAAAAATTATGCTGCGCTAAAACAGCCTGCTTTCTTGCTGTTTCTTTCACTGAATAATTTTTTATATTTTGATTATCAATGTAAATAGTACCGCCACTTGGCTCCAATGTGCGATATATGCATTTCAACATGGTACTTTTACCACTACCATTATGACCTATTATCCCAGTAAACTTTTCTTCTTTAAAATTCAATGTTATTGTTTTTAAAATTTCTTTTGCTGCTAATTTAAAACTTAAATTTTCTAATCTGATTTGCACTTTAAACCCCACCAAATTTATAATTTCTTTTTAACATCAAATAAATAAAGCACGGAGCTCCAAATAAAGCAAATATTACACCTAACGGTATCTCCATTCCTGCTATAACTGTTCTGGAAAAAATATCCATTATGACAGAAACTAAACCACCAGTTAAAACAGCAATCGGCAAAAATTTTCTATGATCTGCGCCAAAAAATAATCGTATAATATGAGGAATTATTAAACCTATAAAGCCAATAGTTCCTGCGTTAAAAACAATAAAGCCAACTAAAAGGCCATTAAGTAAAATGTATTTTTTTATATATTTATTTAAATCTACACCTAAAGTGATTGCTTGCTCTACACCTAATAACATAATATTCAATATACGTAACTGCGATAAAACAAAGCGTAAGCATCCTAAAACTATGAATAAAAGCAGTAAAACATTTCCTATTTTGGCATTGGCAACATTGCCCATAAGCCAAAAAGTTATTGCTTCCATACCTTCTTTATGTTTACCAAAATATGTTATTAGTCCTGTCATACTACTACAAACAGCACTAATAGCCATACCTGCAAGAAGCAGATTACTTTTATCTGCAATATAAGAAGATTTAGCAATAAAAATAACCAAAGTAGATACCAATAAAGCCCCCAAAAAAGCAACTACACCAATAGCATTAGCACCTAAAAAAGAACCTACACCTAAAAAAATAGCTATCGCAGCTCCCAATGAAGCTCCCGAAGTAATGCCTAAAATATACGGATCTGCTAACGGATTT
Organism: uncultured Phascolarctobacterium sp.; assembly: GCA_900544885.1. GTDB lineage: Bacteria > Bacillota > Negativicutes > Acidaminococcales > Acidaminococcaceae > Phascolarctobacterium_A. The sequence goes on from UQWU01000043.1 coordinate 12,847, forward strand.
TGGACAACAGCCTGCATAACAATTCCCGATAAAGTTAAACCCATGCCTACACAAGCTGACAATAACACTCTGGGTAAACGTAAAGTCCAAATAATATCCAGTAAATATCTATTGCCACTACTAGCATCTAAAATACCTAGCCCTACTAATAACTGCGTATATACATCATGCAATGACAAATTTACAGAGCCTAATTTTATTCCACAAAATATAGAAAAAAGTAAACATATAAAAAGACAAATTAAAAGGTTATTCAGATTTATTTTTTTGAAATTCATTAATTTAATCCTCTTTACTTAGTAATAAAAACAGATGGGATAAAAATTTCTCCCATCTGTTTTTCAATAGCACTAATTAAATTTCAAAATTAGCAGATAATACAACTGTACGCGGAGCACCTAAGCTCAAGCTGCTACTGCCGGAACGAGCATTCCAATAATCTTTGCCGCCTAAGTTATAGCACATTAAATCTAAACTTACAGGGGTATTATTCCATTTAGTTTTATAAGAAGCACCTAAATCAAACTTAGCATATGACGGAACATCTAAAGTACCAGATTTAATAGTAGAAGAACCAAGATATGTCATTCTACCAATCAAAGATAAATCGTCATTAGGATGATAAATAGCGCCGACACTAGCAGACCATTCTGCTGCACCATCGATTCTATTTCCTTTATTATCTTTAGCATCTAAATACATAGCGCCACCAATTAAATCCCATTTATCAGATAAATTGCCAGTAAAGCCCCATTCAAAACCTTTATTTTCCTGTTCGCCATCTTGTACTAAATATTTATCACCATTGATATATTTATCTACATTATTAGCTTGAGTAATTTTAAAAGCAGAGAAAGTATTCATGAAATTGCCAGTTTTTACTTTTACACCAATTTCATCTTGTTTAGTTTTTGCCGGATCCAACATTTCACCAGCATTTTTATAACCTTTATTAGTAGAAACCATACTACCCATACCAAAGCTTTCGCTATGATCTGCATATACAGTAACAACAGGAGATACCTGATAACTTACAGCAATTGTCGGACAAATTGCATCAGATTCTTCACTTGTTTTACCTACAGGATTTTTAGTAGCTTTGTGACCATGTAAACCTAAAGTAACACTCAATTTATCGTCAAGAGCTTTCAGATTATCTACGATATGCCAGCCGGTCATTTGTGCAGTTTGGCTAGCAGCAGGATCATAAGAAGGTCTCGGTAAAGACGGCCACCAATTATTTTGGTGAATATTGCCTGTTCCTTCCCATTTGCCATTATTAGCATAATCATTATTTTGGCTGAGATTGTAATCATACCAAGTTTTATCAGCACCAATTAAATATTCATTCTTTACAGAACCAATATTAAAATCACCTTTAATTCCGGCACCAACATATTTTTTAGTCAATGCCAAAGGATAGTTAGTCATACTGATTGTAAAATCACCTTGATTATTAATAATAGTAGGATTACCATCAACATAACCATACCAATCTTCTCTATGGTAACCTGCATTTAAATAAGCATTAACATGCTCACTCAATTTTTGTTCGTGATTTAAAGCAACCATCCAGTTATCATATTCATTATAAGACCAATCCGGTTTATAAATTTGGCTAGCATCAGGAGCATCAGGTAAAGAAGTTACTCCTTTGCCAAAAGAAAATGCACCCATACCACCTTTATGGTCAGTATGATCATACGCAATCAATAAGTTAGAAGTAGATTTTTCACTTTTTTGGTCTAAATTCAAAGAAAAAGCTTGGCGTTCAAGATTTTCGCCATCAATAGCAGTATCACCGCTAATATTGCTTGCGGTCACACGTACGCCAAATTGGTCATCATCACCGAAGCGTCTACCAACATCTAAAGCTTCTTCCATAGAAGAACCGCCAAGATAAGAAATTTTTACATTGCTATTGCCTTCACTGCTTGCAACCTTAGATTGTAAATTAACAGAACCAGCAGCAGCTTCAGAAAAAGCAGTAGCATTAACACCTAAATTAGGACCGGAAATAACGCTGGCACTATCAGCCCAATAATAGGGGATATTTTCTTGGCATAATAAACCAGGGATACCATTGACATAATAAGCGTGACCAGATTGATAAATACCACGAATAGTTAAATCAGTATAGGTACCACCTCTATCAGCACGAACAGACGGATCTAAAGATAATGCATCAGATAAACCTGTATTGGGAGCAGCAAAAGTAGTAAGTGTTTTATTACTAAATTCACTAATAGTCATAGGCGCATTCATAACATCCTGTTTGCCCATTAAGCCAACTTGAGCTTTTTCTTTGACAAAACCTCCAGGTAATACATCACCACTACCTTCAACGACAACTTCTTCCAATTGACCATGCATGGTTTCTTCTGCAGATGCA
>UQWU01000044.1 GCA_900544885.1 uncultured Phascolarctobacterium sp.
AATGTCTAGCCAACTGGCGGAGAGAATAACGTACAGATTTATTGGATAATATCCCCTGTAATTCTCTGCGGTCACCGTAAGAAAAATGTTTACCTTTTGTGTGTTTTGTGGTATCTTGAGTATAGTCCATTGTGATTGCCTCCTTGTAAGTTTTGTGTAGTAGCTTAATTTTAACATGAAGAGGTCACAATGGACTATTTTTATTCTGTTTTCAAGGTGTGCAATTTCATTTTACAATGAACCAACTAATTAAAAAACACCAAGAAAAATAGTAATAATATATATGGATACATTTTTAGAAATAATAAAAGAAGCCGACCAAAAATATTTTCTCAGATGTATATCTGTAACTATGGATAAAAACAAGTTCTTTTATTCGCTTAATTAAATTGTCCAACGTAGCAAAAGTAAAACAAGGCTTGAATAAGAGTATTTTCTCAAATTCAAGCCTCTTTACTTATTTGTAAAGTTAAGTTGCAACCACACCTTACGCATATTTTTGTAGATTCATGGCCATTACGGTCAATCATATTTCTATTTTTGTCTTAATTTTTCCTCTAAATGTAAATCCTCTTTAATATCATTTTACTCATACTACCAAGAACCCAATGTTTGACAAAAACCGTTATTTCATCTATTTTTAAATTTTTTAAGATGAGACCTTTAAAAAGAAAGCTATTTTCGGTATAATTGTTTTGAAACATATTGCATGATTTCCTTTCAGTAATATTTGGTTTGGTCACTTTATTTTACTAGATTTCATGCATATATGTTTTTTTTCAAAAAAAATAAATGTTGAAATCTCGATTTCTTCGAGACCCCAACATTTATTATAGAACCCAAAAAACATTACACCATCACATATAATTAATATAAATAAAAAAGCACTCCAACCAAGTTGAAGTGCTGAATTTCGTGGTGGGCGCTAACGGGATCGAACCGCTGACATTCTGCTTGTAAGGCAGACGCTCTCCCAGCTGAGCTAAGCGCCCATGTTAAATGGTGACCGGTGGGGGAATCGAACCCCCGATACCGCCGTGAAAGGGCGGTGTCTTAACCGCTTGACCAACCGGCCAGGTGGCTCCCCGAGTAGGACTCGAACCTACGACGCCCTGATTAACAGTCAGGTGTTCTACCGGCTGAACTATCGGGGAATAACCTTGATGTGTTTGCGTTTTTTGTTTCGCTCAACATCACGAGTGTTATTATAATATCTATAGCAGCATTTGTCAACACTTTTTTGAAAAAATTATATATATTTTTTATCTTTTTTGCTAGATACTAAAAAAGTGCCTATTTTAGCGGCTTTTTACACTTTAAGCTTTTACTTTAACCACTACTTTTTTTACATTTTCGCTTTTTTCTTCACCTAAGCAACCATTAGCACAGTTTGGTCTATGTAATTCCCAGGGAAAGAAAATTGCAAAATCACCTGTATTTAATACAGCACAATTCTTTTCATGCGGATCTGCATAGAAAATAACGTCTTCGGCTTCTGCTTTATTTTCAGTTTCTACACAATGCTCATCCAAAGAAGTGTACCAAATAGTTTCACTTCCTGTTGCAACGAATTGTACATCAATATATTTATTATGTTTTTCCGGACGACGATCAGCTTTCTTTTCAGTAGCATAGGTATTTACGCGTGCAAAGACATTACGTCCATCAATTTCATATTCACCATTTTCCAATGCTGAAAAATCAGTTTCACTTACATATTGCAGAGCTTTTTGCAGATTACCGCTTACATAAGGCAGTATCATAGCAATATCTTTTTTATTGCCTTGAATCATGTTTATGCACCTCTTTCATATTTTACAGCTCATTTTTATTCATCTAAAAAATATCTGCATATGTCTAAATTATATCAAATTATAAGTACCTTTACAACGCGAACGCTCTTCTCAAGCACTGTCTGCGTATGTTATAATTAAATGTCTATTTGCTGCAAAGCTATACATATATAATGATTTTACAACAAAGCGAGGTATGTGATGAGTTATTTAAACGTTACTAATGTATCCCACTCTTTTGGCGGCCGCCAGATTCTGGAAGACGTTTCTTTTAAATTACTGCGTGGCGAGCACGTCGGCTTAGTCGGTGCCAACGGCGAAGGCAAATCTACTTTCTTAAATATCGTTACAGGTCATATTCTACCGGACGAAGGTAAGGTTGAATGGCCCGGTAAGGTATCCGTAGGCTATTTAGACCAGCAAAGTACTTTGGAAAAAGGCATGACCATTCGTGAAGTTCTGCGTACTGCTTTTAAAGATATGTATGAATTAGAAGCTCAAATGATGGACCTGTACGAAAAAATGGGCGATGCTACTCCCGAAGAAATGGATAAAATGATGAATACCGTCGGTGAAATCCAAACTGAATTGGAGCACAGCGGCTTCTATTCTTTAGACAGCAAAATCGAAGAATTTGCTAACGGCTTAGGCTTGGGCAGCATCGGTCTTGATAAAGATGTTAGCGAACTTTCCGGTGGACAACGCAGCAAGGTATTACTTACTAAACTTCTCCTGCAAAATTCTAAAATTCTCTTACTAGACGAACCTACCAACTATCTTGACGTTGAACATATTGAATGGTTAACTAAATTCTTACAGAATTATGAGCATGCTTTTATTCTGATTTCTCATGATATTCCGTTCTTAAATAAGGTGGTTAATGTTATTTATCATCTGGAAAACTGCGAATTAACCCGTTATACCGGTAACTACGATAAATTCCAAGAAATGTATGCTATTTATAAAGCACAACGCGAAAGTGCTTATGAACGCCAGCAGCAAGAAGTTGCTAAACTTGAAGACTTTATTGCTCGCAACAAAGCACGTGTTGCTACTACCAACATGGCTAAAAGCCGTCAACGTAAGCTAGACAAAATGGAAATGATTGAAAAGCCACGTGAAAAACTGAAACCAACCTTCAAATTCCGCGAAGCTCGTACTCCGAGCCGTTTTATTGTCGAAGCTAAAGATTTGGTACTCGGTTATGACAGTCCTCTTACCCGCCCTGTAACCTTTAATCTAGAACGCGGCCAGAAAATTGCTATTCGTGGTGTCAACGGCTTAGGTAAAACAACTCTTTTAAAAACCATTCTCGGTATCATTCCTCCTGTCAGCGGTAGCGTTGAATTAGGTGAATTCTTAGAGCCTGGTTATTTTGAACAGGAAGAACGTGAGAAAAACGAAAATACCGCTTTGGACGATGTTTGGAATGAATATCCCGGTCTTACTAACTATGAAGTACGTGCAGCACTTGCAGGTTGCGGCTTGACAAACGAACATATTACCAGTAAGGTATTTGTCCTTAGCGGTGGCGAAGCAGCTAAGGTTCGCTTATGCAAGCTGATGCTGAAGGATGTTAACTGGTTGGTACTGGACGAACCTACTAACCATCTTGACGTTGATGCCAAAGAAGAATTACAACGTGCTTTAAAAGAATTCAAAGGCAGTGTCCTCTTAGTATCCCACGAGCCTGAATTTTATGAAGGTTGGGTTGATAAAGTATGGAACATCGAAGATTGGACTACTAAAATTATTTAAATCAATTTTTCCTAATATAAAAAGACAGACGAATTAAAATCTCGTCTGTCTTTTTTCTTTACTGTGGAATTCTTTTGGAAAATAATTTAAATAAATCAGGCTTTTCTTCACTCATCAAGACATAATCCGGTGCCAGCTCCTGCACACGATCACGAGCTGCTTCCAAGTCGTGAAAAACATCCCATTTGGCTGCAATCTGCTGCTTGCCATATAAACGTAATAAATAAGCAGGATGATAGGTTGCAATACAGTCAAACCCATGCTCTGTTTTAAACCACATCCCACGGTCGCGAGTAATACGCATATCAGCATTACCTAAATAGTGCAAAGCTACGCTACCTAAAGCAACTACGACCTTAGGCTGAATAATTTCAAGTTCCCTGCTTAACCATTTCTTACCGCAGAAAGACGCTTCTGCCGCATCCGGGGTTCTATTATTCTTAGGCCGGCATTTAATCACATTAGTGGTTAAGACTCGATCACGAGTCATTTTCACAGACCATAAAGCCTTATCTAAAAGCTGTCCTGACGGCCCAATCAATGGACAGCCGTATTCATCCTCGACACCACCGGGACCCTCACCTACAAAAACTATAGGACTATGTGGATTACCGAACCAGCCCACAGGAGCAATCGCCTCTTGGCGAAAAGGACATGCTTCACATACTTCCAATTCTTTCGCTAATTCATCTAATTCCATTATTTACTCTCCTGTTAATGATGGACTATAATGCAGTTGCACAAAAGGTAATTGCTTATGTAATTCCTTTCTAGACTCCTCTAAACATTCACCTGCCGCTTGAATATTACCTACTGCCGGAGCAACCTTCTTAGCAAAGCCTGCCATAGAAAGCATATTGCCATTGCGATCAAATAAAGCCTGCTCTATATTCAGATACCAATATTTCTGATTGCGCGGCAGTTTACCATCTACACCACAAATCAAAACATAATCAGCACCTGCATATCTACTCATCTGCACAATATTTTCTCTTTCATAAGCATTAGTAGGTAATTTTTTATCCATAATGACATAAGATGGCAACATCTTTTTATATTCATCAACCATAAAGCGTTTAACATCAGTAATACCTGCAATACGTTTTAAATTATCGTCAGCATTAATCCATAAAGCAACTACTGGCTTCTCAGGAGTAACTTTCGTATCAAGCAAATAATATAATCTACCTGCCGCAACCTCTTCATCAAAGGCTTTATAAACTTCATTAATGCTGTAATCAAAATACATAGCCATATCATGTTGAACACTACTGATTTTGGTAGATAAATTATATTTTATATGCTTGCCGAATTGCTTGTATCCTCCAAAGAATGTCTGTAAACTGCCGGGAATAGGATCCGCAGTATTAGTAATACGCAATAAATGAATTTTATCGCCATATTGCTCAGCAAATTCCTTATTACCGATAGCAGGTGCACCGAAGGTTACGACAATAAACTTTTCTCTTGGTACACCTAAGCTAACTAAGCGTTCACCTAATAAAGTAGCCGCTGCACCACCTAAGCTATGTCCTGATAAAATTAAAAAGGCATCATCATTTTGCATCAGTTCACCAAATACACCTCTGAAAGAACCGTCATCATTTAAGACAGATGTCTGCAATACAGTATCTACATATTCATTAAAGCCTTCATGCACAGCCGGAGCATTTTTTCGCAAAGGTGCCTTGGTTAGATTATGCATTTCTTCTAAAGTTGTGCCACCAAAATTAACTTTATCTGTTTTTAAATTAATAACCCAATCACCTTTAGAAGCACTACCACGGAAAGTTACCAAATAAACATTTTTCTTAAAATCAGGAAAATAATTTTTCGCAATAACAAAGTTAGTTTCTACTTTGCCATTCTTGGTATTTTGAGGATAAATCTGCCAACCATAGCTACGCAGATAATCAAACTCTGTAGATGCTCCAGGAAGATATACACCTAAGCAGGACGCTGCGGCTACACTTGTCAAATAGCTATCCACGTAATGCTCTGACAACTTGGGTGGTGCTGCTACACCTGTCGCACTCAAAATAAATGTATATATGATAGCCAAGAATACACATAATTTATGTTTCATTATAAACCTCCAATCTATTTACCTGTTTTTATTATAAAGCAATTCAAAGCAAAATAAAAGCTGACAGCAATTTTTAAATAATTACTATCAGCCTTTATATAGGATATATTGGAGTGTGATAAAATCTGTAAATCAGAGATATAACCAAGCTAAAATCATCCAACCACATAATAAAATCAAGAACGGTACTAGTTGTTGCATAATTTGACCTCTTTTAGTTAATGAAATCTTTTTGTCACTTTATCTTGTGTTTATTATGGATGAAGAAGCTTAATTCTAGCTGTATTATTCAGCAAGTTGATAAGTTTTTTTGATTTTAGCAATATGGGCTTCTACTTCAGCAGTATTCTTAAATCCGCAGCAATATTCAAAAACCTGAGTTGCCTGCGGTGCATATTCTTTTACTGCAGCAAAATATTTATCCCATTCAATGGTACCTTGACCTATCGGCAAATGGGCATCAGCAGTAGCATCATTATCATGAACGTGACAAGCAGCCAAGCGTTCACCTAAAGATTGTACTACAGCAGGAATATCCCAACCGTTAACATGAGCATGACCTGTATCAATCAAGGATTTAGCACTCGGGAAGATATCAAACAAAGCCATATATTCCGGTAAATCAAATAATAAACTGTTTTTAGTACGTAAGCCAACATTTTCAATCAGCATTTGTACTTCGTATTTTTCAGCAATCTTAGCCAGCTGACGTAAACGGCGGATAACACGAGCTTGAACAAGTTCTTTATCGCCTTCCCATTCTTCATTGGTATGTACTACAACGAAATCAGCTTTAATTTTTTGCGCATAAGCAAAGGTTTTTTCAAAAATTTTAATATAATTTTTTTGTTTACTATCAGCTAAGTTTACAGCTACACATGGGCCATGTACAGATAAAGCACGCTCGCCCCAAGCTGCGACTTCGTTATTCCAATAATAATCCTTACCAAATTCATAAAAGAATTCGATACCATATTCTTTGCTTAATTCCCTAAGGGCAAATTTAGGAAATCCGGGGAATAGTAAATCACTTACTTCAAACTGCATATTATTTGCCTCCAAGCTCTAAGTTTTCTTCTGTTTCTACATCAAACAGGCAGACATTTCTCCAATCAAAATCAAAACCAGTGCATTTTTCCATTTCAATATTTTGATCACTAGCTTGCATATAAAAATTTTCGCCACTGGACAATGCCATAGTTGCTGTTTTTAAGTTGCCTGTATTTTCTACAAAATCAACCTTACCTGTAATCATAGCATTGCCAAAGCTAGGAATGCAAGCTTCAGGACGCAAACCAAATAAAACTTTTTTACGACCACCAACTAATTTAATTTTGTCAGCAGGCAGGTTTAATACACATTGAGCCACAATTAATTTATTATCAACCACTTCAGCTTGCAAAATATTCATAGCCGGAGAACCAATAAAAGTAGCAACAAAGGTATTTGCCGGATGATGATAAATATTAGTCGGAGTATCGATTTGTTGAATTTTACCTTGATTCATAACAGCAATACGATGAGCAACAGTCATTGCTTCAATCTGATCATGGGTTACATAAACCATGGTAGGTTTAAACATTTCATGAATTTTTACTAATTCAGTTCTAGCTTTCTGACGTAGCTTAGCATCCAGGTTGGACAGCGGTTCGTCAAGCAGAAAATAAGGAGAATGTTTTACTAACGCACGGCACAAAGCAACACGTTGTTTTTGACCGCCACTCAACTCATGAGTCTTTTTATTTTCGTAACCTTCCAGATGAAGGATTTCCATAGCTTGTCTAGTACGACGTTCAATTTCATCTTTCGGCAATTTTTGTAATTGCAGACCAAAGGTAATGTTTTCCCAGACAGTCAGATGCGGGAATAAAGCATAGCTTTGAAATACCATCGCAATATTACGTTCGCCCGGAGCAACATTATTAACAACTTTGTCACCCATGTATAATTCACCAGAAGTAATTTCTTCAAAACCGGCAATCATACGCAGAGTAGTGGTTTTACCGCAGCCGGAAGGTCCGAGCAGGATTAAACGTTCACCTTTTCTGATATCCAAATTTAACTCATTGATGACAATATTTTTACCATATGCTTTTTGAACATTAGCAAATCTAATGCTGTACTCATTTGTAGTGTTTTCCATTTTTTTATCCTTTCACGCCAGATTGCATAAATGTATTGATGATAAATTTTTGACAGAAAATGTACAGAACCAAAGGCGGTAAGCTTGTCAATGTTGCTACTGCCATTGCTACACCCCATTCACTGCCGCCTTCAGCACTGATAAACATTTGCAGTGCCAACGGTAACGTCAAATTGGATTTATCCTGTAAAATCAGCAAAGGCCAGAAATATTCATTCCAGCTGTTGATGAAAAACAGAATGGAGATTGCCAGAATAGAAGGTTTAATCAGCGGTACGACAACCTTGCTCAATACTTGGAAAGGTTTAGCACCATCTAAAATTGCCGCTTCCAGCAAAGGTTTAGGAATACCGCGCATAGTCTGACGCATCAGGAAAATGCCCATGCCATCTACCAGACCAGGCAGCATAACACCATAAGGAGTATCCAATAAGCCTAATTTAGACATCATCAAATAGTTAGGCATGATCAGTACAGTAATAGGAATAAAGAATGTCAACAACATACTGTTGAATACGGTTTCTTTATATTTGAAATCATAATAAACAAAAGCAAAGGCAGCCAGAACACTTGTCAAAGCCTTACTCAGAGTAACTACAATAGCAATGTAAAAAGTGTTCCAGATATAAGTAAATAACGGGAAGTTCTCCAAAACATACAAATAATTATCGAAAGTCGGCGGGAAAGGCAAAGGATTCAAAGTAGATTCAAATACCTGATTCAGATCTTTTAAAGAAGTGGACAGCATGAAAACAATAGGCCACAACATTAAAAAAACAGCAATTAACAGGAATACATGCCACTGCCATTCATCACGCCAGCTGTGCATTTTAGTTTTCATAGTACACCTTCTTCTCTAAATATTTATTCTTCACAAAGAGGAATATCAAGTAGCAGACCATAGTGATAACAGCATATGCCGCACTACGTCCTGTCTGGAAGAAAGTAAAAGCATACTGATAAATAATATATACCAGGTTAGAGCTGCCTTGGTCAGGACCGCCTTGGGTCAGCATATTTACAGGAACAAGTACATATTGCAGACCGAATACTACAGTTATCGTAAACACATAAATCGCAGTTGAAGAGGTCATAGGTAAAATGATTTTTTTGAAGATAACCCAGTTGGAAGCATTTTCCAATTTAGCTGCTTCAATCATTTCTTTCGGTACAGCAACCATTGCTGCCAACATAACAATCAGATTGTAACCGAATACTTTCCAACCGATAGTAGTGCAGATTGCAAAAATTACAAGATAGTTCTCTTTAAACCAACGAGGAGATTCCATAGAGAACCAGCCTAAAACAATATTCAAAGGACCTGCCAGCGGATTATAAATCCACAAAAACAAGATGCTGGCAACAGCTAAAGATAAAGTAGAAGGCAAAAACAGTGCAGAGCGATAGAAAGCACTCCATTTATGCACTAAATGACCTAAAATAAAAGAATAAATGTATGGCAATACAAAATTCAAAATCAACATAATAACTACGAAAAGTACAGTGTTGATTAAAATTTTGATTAATTCAGCAGAACCCAAAATGTGGGTGAAGTTTTCCAGTCCGACAAAAGTCATATTCGGACTTACCATATTCCAAGAGAAGAAGCTCAAATATATATTCTGCAGCAGAGGCCAGTAAAAGAAAACTATGAAAAGCACTGCAGCAGGAAGTAAATACAAGAAAGCTTCCTTACTATTCTTACTCATGATGACTCCTTATATCCAAAATATCCTATAACATTCAATAAAAGTATAAACTATTTTTATATGGATAAAGAGAATGCCGCCCTAGGCGGCATCCTCTATCCACACAAAAGCTCTCTATTCGTATCGTAGCTTATATTATTGCAACAATTTATCGATTTTTACAGCAGTTTGATGCAGAGCGTCAGCAGCACTCATTTGGCCGCTCAGAATAACGTCACGAGCGTCAATCAAAAGTTGTTCTGCTTGCAGACCATTAGCACCAGGGAAACTTGCCCATTTAGTAACTTTGCCCATTTCAGCCAAAGCCATTTTAATGTTCGGGTTTTCATCTGCTAATTTTTTGAAGCCTTTAGGATCATCAGCTACACCTTTGCGAGGAGGCAGATAACCGGTACCGGTGGACCATTTAGCCAGGTTTTCAGGAGATTCCAGGAATTTGATAAATTCAACAGCAGCTTTTTGTTTTTCAGCATCTTTGGAGAATACCATCAGGAAATTACCGCCTGCAGGAATCTTAACTTCTTTACCTTCAAATGCCGGGAACGGAGATGCTTTTACTTGGAATTTAGCACTCTTTTCAAAGTTTGCACGTTTACCGATAGTAGTGCAAACCATACCCAGTTTACCACTCAGATAAGCTTGGAAGCCTTCTTCGTTAGTAGCATGCAGACCGCTACCATCTTTAACCATATCAGCAATTACTTGATATGCAGCAGCAGATTCAGGATTATCAAAGCCGGAAACGGTTTTGCCGTTAACTTTTTTCAGCATTTGACCACCATTGGATTCGATAAGAGCTTGTTGAGTCCAGTTATCAGCATATTCTTGCATGAAGAAGCCCATGTTACCTGTTTTTTCTTTAATTTGTTTAGCAGCTTTATGAACTTCAGCCCAGGTTTTAGGCGGGTTGTTAGGATCTAAGCCTGCTTTTTCGAAGATTTCCGGATTGTAGAATAATACCGGTACACTTACAGAGTACGGCAGACCAATTTGTTTACCGTCATCAGTTTGAGCCAAGCTTAATACGTTCGGCAGGTAGTTATCTTTCATGTAGTTTTCATCGCCAGCTGCTTTGAAAGCTTCATTCAGATTGGTATATTTAAAGTTTTCAGCTGCGTAGTTCAGGAAGGAATAACCCATTTGTACTACATCAGGATTTTTACCGGATGCCATAGCAGCTTGCAGGTTTTGAGTCAAGCCTTTATACATATCCGGGTTATATTTTTCTACTACTTCAATGTTCGGATGGGTTTTGTTGAACTCTGCTACTAATTCTTTAACAGTTGCACCGCCAAAGCTTTCAGCAGCTACGTGCCAATATTCAATTTGTACTTTTTTACCGCTGTCAGCACTTTTTTTATCGCTACCGCAACCGACAATAGCAGTAGTTGCTAACAAGGAAACCATAGCCGCAGCTAAAACTTTCTTAAATTTCATCTTTTAAAATCCTCCTTTTTTGTTTTACGATGAATTTTAATACTGAATCCATTGTATAGAAAGAATGTTAAATACAAAGCAGATGAATGTTAAATCTATGTTAAATCGCCTAATATTTTGTTTTAAATTTAACATATTCTTATTCTAAATTTAACATTAGACATTTTTTATCTAAATTTACACTTAATAAGCATATTTTTTACTGAATATTTAGCACAAAAATGAAATAAACGTCTAAAGACTTCTTTTATAAAGTCTTTAGACGTTCAGAAACTTACAATTATTTTTTATTTTCATTAAGCATCTGTTCCAAAGTATGCCAACCAAGCACAGCACATTTTACACGTGCCGGCATATGGCTTACATCCTGTAGAACACCTGCTTCTTCCAGCTCTTCTATTTCTTCTTCACTTGCATTGCTTTGAATCATGCGTAGAAAAATATCTGCCAGACGCAACGCCTCTTCCTTTGGTTTACCGATAACCAAATCCAGCATCATATCGGCGCTAGCCTGTGAAATAGCACAACCACTTCCTTGAAAAGCACCGTCGATAACAATGCCGTTTTCAACCTTCAGTTTCATGGTAATATCATCGCCACAGGTAGGATTATAACCACGCATTTCCATGTCCGCATCAGGCAATTCATGCTTATGTGCCGGATGCATATTATGGTCAATTAAAATTTCATTATAAAAGCTTCTATTATCTGCCATAACCCATTCTCTCCCTAATAGTACTCAAGCTGTCGATAAAACGCTTGATATCTGCTGCATCATTATAAAAGGCAAAACTTGCTCTAGCAGTCGCACCTGTGCACAGATGATCTAAAAGCGGCTGAGCACAATGATTTCCCGCACGGATATTAACTCCATCAGCATCTAAAATAGCTGCAATATCATGGGGATGTACGCCTTCTACAGTAAAGGTAATAATACCCTTATGATCTTCTACATACGGAGAACCGATAATATTAACACCTTTAATCTTCTGCATAGCGGTAAACGCTAATTCAGTTAACGCAGCTTCACGCTCTTCAATAATATCAAAGCCCACGCTATTAATATAATCTATAGCAGCATGTAAGCCTGCTACACCTGCTGCATTAACAGTACCTGCTTCAAATTTATGCGGCAGCGGAGCATATTCCTGACCATCACGGCTAACCATGCTAATCATTTCACCACCACGCAAAAACGGCGGCATAGCTTCCAGCAATGCTTTTTTACCATATAAAACACCGATTCCCATAGGACCAAACATTTTATGACCACTAAAAGCTAAGAAATCAGCATCTAATTTCTGTACGTCAATTGCCATATGCGGTGCACTTTGTGCAGCATCAACAACTACAACAGCACCTACCTTATGTGCCAGCTCAATAGCTTTTTCAATTGGATTCAAGCGGCCTAAAACATTAGAAATCTGTGCCATAGCTACGATTTTAGTTTTTTCGGTAATCGCTTGCTGTAAATCCTTATCAGAAATACTGCCATCTACCGCACAATCAATATATTTTACTACTGCACCTGTAGCTTCTGCAGCCATACGCCAAGGCAGCATATTGCTGTGATGCTCCATAATAGTAGTAACAATTTCATCGCCTGGTTTTAAATTATGCAATGCATAACTGAAAGCAACTAAATTCAGGCTTTCAGTAGTATTACGGGTAAAGATAGTTTCCTCCATATACTTAGCATTGATAAATTTCTGCACTGCCACACGTGCATTTTCATAAACATCAGTAGCTTCCATTGCCAGTTGATATAAGCCACGCAACGGATTAGCATTATGTTTAAGATAAAAATCACGTTCTGCCTCAATAACACATAAAGGTCGTTGAGCGGTCGCTGCATTATCTAAATAAGCAACATCAGTATGCTGCAATAGAGGAAAATCTTTTTTATAGTCATAAGCAAGCATGTCTCTATTATTCACCATCCGCTATTACTCCTTCCAGATAACGTTCTACTAATTGAACAGTTTCTTCATCATCGATACGACGGCACAAAGCTTCTATTTTAGCCTTAGCCATCATATCAATAGCATCAGCTTCGCTAAAGCCACGGCTGCACAAGTAGAATAATAAATCCTCATCCATTTTGCCGATGCTGGCACCGTGATTACCCTGTACATCTTCTTCACTACACAGAATCAAAGGAATAGACTGATTAACAACATCATCACTTAAAAGCAATACTGTTTCTTTTTCATCACCGGTAGCACCAGCACTACCGTTTTTGAAATCGATAGTGCCGCGATAGATTTTAAAAGCACCTTCCTGCAATACACCATCAGCAGTCATAACACAATCAGTTTTCTTGCCATAGTGGTTAGCAATAAAGTTCAAATCGATATGCTGCTTATGACGTCCATAATAACCTACTGCTGCATTAAAGCTGCTTTGATCGCCGTTTAATTCAGTACGTACACCATTATAAATTTTGGCAGCACCTAATTGTAATTGAACGACTTCAAAACGAGCATCCTCTGCCAATTCACAACCTACGTCGTTTAGATGGGTAAAACCATTACCTAAAAGCTGCACTTGAACTAATTTTACTTTAGCACCGGCAGCTGCCGCAATTTTAGTTTGCACTGCGGCAATACCATCAGCCACAGAAGTAGATGCAAAAGCA